>NZ_CP114780.1:1500000-1789313 GCF_027359415.1 Prochlorococcus marinus str. MIT 0918 | reverse complement strand
TATAAGCCTTAATGCAAATGAAGCATTCTAAAATCAGAAAATCATGTTCTAACCAATTGAACCTGATCACTCCCTAAAGGGAGATTAATAAAGGGCTTAAAGAAAAGGTTATATAGAATCCAACTTCAAGAAGCTTATTAAAGATATACATCATGCAACGAAGAACCATTTAAAATCAATTTCCAACTCTCAAAAGGAAGCTAAATAATCTATTGATTGAAAAACAAACCAATTCTTCTTCAGAAAATACTCAGGATTTGCGTAAGCCAATACTTGTCGTAATGACACGATGGCCCGCTGTAAATCGTTGCAAAACAAGACTCTCAACCCAAATCGGACCTAATCGAGCTGCTAACATACAAAAAAGATTAACTAAACATACGATCGCGGTTGCCAAGGAAGCAAGCAAAACGGGCGCTATAGAATTGGTTTTAGCTGTAGATGGAATTGGCAAACAAAAAGCTTTTCGTTGGGCAAAATCGGAAGGGGTTAAGAATATTCAACCTCAGGGCGCAGGGAACTTAGGTATTAAAATGAAAAGACAATTATTACTCGCACAAAGGAAAGGGAGTTTCAATATCAAAAAGCCTAGAAAGACTATTATAATAGGTAGCGATCTCCCTAATCTTGCAATATCAGATATAAATATTACACTAGAAAGTTTAAATCACAATCAATTAGTATTAGGGCCTTCAATTGATGGTGGTTATTGGTTAATAGGCTTGTCAGATAAGATTATTAAGCCAGATATTTCTTGGCCTTTTAATGGTATCAACTGGGGGAATTGTACTGTTTTAAAAGAGACTTTGAGAAGAGCCAAACTCAAAGGTTTAAAATATAAATTACTTAATACAAAAAATGATATTGATATGATAAGTGATCTAATTCCATGGCAGAGATGAAAAAAATTAGTATAATTATTCCTACGTTAAATGAAGCGATTAACCTTCCTCTTCTAATAGCAGACTTAAACCTTTACCCATACGAATTTGAATTAATTATTATTGATTGTGGAAGTTCAGACCTCACAAAATTAATAGCACAAATAGGTGGGGCAAAAATTATCAAAACGAAAAAAGCAAATAGAGGTTACCAGCTTTATAAGGGTGCTTTAAATGCAGAAGGTGAATGGTTTTTATTCTTACATTCTGATTCAAGAATGAACAAGAAATGGCCCGAAAAAATTCAAACTCTAATAACAAATAAATCAACCAAAGAATATTGCTGGTTTTTCGATTTCAAAATAAATAAAAAGGGAATAATTTGGTCCTTAATGGAAATTCTGATTGCCATAAGAAGTCATGTTTTCCATAGACCGTATGGAGATCAAGGTTTGCTAATAAATAAAGAACTTTATTTTCAAGTCGGTGGTCACAAAAAAATCCATATTATGGAAGACCTTGATCTCATTATACGTTTAAGTAAAAAAACAAAAATCAAGGGAATAGGAATTGAACTTACAACTAGCAGCAGAAAATATATTTCCAGCAACATAATTTCAAACTCTATTAAAAATGCTTTCTTAAGATATAGGTGGAGGCAAGGGGAAAGTATTAAAGAGTTGGCAGAAGAATATTATTCAAAAAAAATTAATTAAAACGCGAACCTATATTAATTTGCATACCAAAAGGCACAGCGATCCCCTTTTGGTTCTAATTCCCAACCCTGATTTTTATAAAAACTAACTACTCCTGGGTCAGCAAACAAAACAACCCTTTCGATATCTAGAGCTTTTAAACTTTTTAGCAAATAAGCCATCAGCTCTTTCCCTAAGCCAAGACCTTGATAAACAGGGTGAATAGCAACATCCCAAACAGTAGCTTGAAGAATTCCATCACCAGTACATCTTGCAAATCCTATTAACCTCGGAAACTTTGAATCATGTTGCCATAAGCCTACTTTTAACAAACTATTTTCCAGTGCCTTTTTAACTCGCCTAGTAGGTCTTCTACTCCAACCAACAGATTGAAGCAACTGTTCTAGTTCTATCAGGTCAAGCGGTCTAGATTGACTAAAAACAAAATAAAACTTTTTATGGCTAGATGGGCATTCACATGCATCAGCTCCATAACTTTCAAACAAATCCGCATTTGATAAGGAGTTTTTTAATATATTTGAAGTCCTTATTTTGCCTTGGCCAAAATTTCTAATCATCAGTCAATAATACTAATTAAAATTTAGCAAGACCTTGCTCCTGTAATTTAGCTAATTGTTCATAAAGTCCTCTTTGGGCTCTCAATTCTTCATGACTACCTTGTTCTATAAGCCTGCCCTTTTTCATAACCAAAATACGATCTGATGATTCAATAGTTGCAAGACGATGTGCAATGACTAAGGCTGTTCTTTTAACCAAAAGCCTATCTAAATCTCTCTGCAAAGCAGCTTCTGTGGATGGATCCATAAATGCAGTAGCTTCATCCATTATCAAAATATTAGGATTACGAATAGCTACTCGAGCCACAGAAAGTAATTGTCTTTCTCCTGATGATATATTTCCACCTCGCTCTCTTAATGTAGTATTTAAACCATTTGGGAATCTATTTAATAATGAACCTAATCCTAATTCATCACATATTTGAATAAGTTCTTCATTGGAAAGAGAAGAGTCAAGTCTAAGGTTATCAGCAATATTACCACTAAATAAAAAAGTATCTTGAAGAACTACTCCAATTTGCCTTCTTAACTTTGTCAAAGGGATAGTTTTTATGTCAACACCATCAATCAAAATTGTTCCCTTTTGAGGCTCATATAGGCGGCATAAAAGTCTAATAACAGTTGTTTTCCCAGATCCTGTTGGCCCCACAAGTGCAACATGCTCTCCTGGAGAGATTTTAAAGCTAAGATTATTTATTATTTGATCATTAGGTCTATATGAAAAACTAACATTATCAAAAATAATCTCCCCTAAATCTATTTTTTTAGACTTATTTAGGTCTTCATTTATATAATCTTTAGTCTCTTTAATATCTTTTATTTCAATTTTCTCTTCTAATAATTCACCAATTCTTTCTACTGCGGTTAAGCCTCCTTGTATCTGAGTAAATCGTTCTGCAAGTTGTCTTAGAGGTTCAAACAGTCTTTGTGAATAGAGAATAAATGAGGTAAGAGTTCCTAATCCCATAGATCCTTTAGTGACAAGTAATCCCCCTAAAGCAATAACAACAGCAACTACAGCCAAGGAAACCCATTCTATAAATGCTGAGATACTGCTGTCATAAAAAATGGTTCCATTTACAGCGTTTCTATATTTATTACCAGTAAGAGCAAATTTTTTAGCGTTTGTTGATTCTCTTCGAAACATCTGAACTACTTCAATACCTTGCAAGTTTTCTTGAAAATCCGCATTTAATTCAGACAATTCTTCTCTAACACGATAGTTAGCCCTTCTATATCTTTTTTGCAACCAAAGTATTAAATAAGTCACTGGTACCTGTGTTGCCAAAAGAAGAATTCCTAACTTCATATCAATGGCAATCATCGTGCATGTAATAACAATAAGACTGACAATATCTGCAAGTACTCCTACAGCTCCACTCCCAAAAACTTCAGACAATGCATCTACATCACTGGTTAATCTTGTCAACAACTTACCTACAGGCATTGAATCGTGATAACGCAATGAGAGATTCATTGAATGAGCAAATAAATCTTTTCTAATTCTGGAAGTTAAACTTTGCCCTACAGATTGAATATTGTAAGATTGATAACCCTGAAGGCATAATCGAATAAGTACAGAGATAAAAAGAACTATTATTAAAGTTCTAACTGCATTTGATGTTGATAAATTACTAAGCCAAAAGAGAGTGGGTTCACCTTTTAAAGAACTTATTGCTTGACCTACTAATAAAGGTTGAATTGCTCCTGCAAATGACAGTGGCAAAAGCAACAAAACAATTAACGCTAATCGTTTTTTATCTTTCCTAAGATAACGTCCAAGTCTTTTAACTCTATAAAAATCTTTTAAAAGCATTTACAATTATTTTCTAGAAGTGTGTAATTGAGATTTAATTGTTTCAATAATATCTTGAAGTGTCCCATCATCTAAACGTAATGAGAGTGGATTAGCAATTAATCGAGCGGTTGAATAAAAAAGCTGATCAATTTCTACCAAACCATTTTCTTCAAGTGTTCTACCAGTGGCAACTAAATCTACAATCGCCTCTGCTATTCCAGTTAAAGGACCAAGCTCAACAGAACCTGTTAAATGAACTAATTCCACAGGCAAATCAAGATCTGAAAAAAACCTCCTTGCACAACTAGTAAATTTACTAGCCACACGACAATGAGGAGGTAAATCTACAGCACTTTTATATCCACTTGAAGATTTAACTGCAACAGACATTCGACACCCACCAAATCCAAGATCCAATAAAGGAGATACTTCCATTTGTTTCTCTTGCAACACATCAAAACCTACAACTCCTAAATGAGCTTGTCCGTAAGCAACATAAACAGGTACATCTCCATTTCTCACAAGCAGAGCTTTTGCTCGTCCACATACAGATGGCACCATTAAAAGACGATTCTTTGGATCAAGGACTCCGGAAAAGTCTAATCCTGCTTTAGCAAAGCTCGCCACGGAGTCCTTCAGTAAAGCCCCTTTAGCCAAGGCAACAATAATCATGGCAAGTTAATTAAACAAAACAAAAATTTGATTATTTGAGCTAGTTTTAAAGCTATGGAAAGAAAATACAAAGATTTCATAATTCATCCTATCCCTGTACTTAAAGACAACATTATATGGATTTGGGTAAAAGGGGATAAAGCTGTAGTGGTAGACCCAGCAATTTCGAAGCCAGTAATAGAATGGTTAAATAATAGGAATCTAAAATTAATATCAGTACTGCAAACCCATCATCATGACGATCATATTGGCGGTACTCAAGAACTTCTAAAAACATGGCCTAAAAGTTCTGTAATAGCAGCCAAAGCCGATATAGGGAGAATTCCCTTTCAAACACAATCAGTAATAGACAACGAAACTGTTCATTTATTAGAACAAGAAATAAAAGTCATTGAAGTCCCAGGACATACTAGGTATCATATTTGTTACTACTTACCTGGATCACTAGATTTAAAAATAAACCCTGTTCTATTTTGTGGTGACACATTATTTAGCGGAGGGTGTGGACGCTTATTTGAGGGTTCGGCTTTAGACATGTTTAATTCTCTAAGGAAAATAAAAAACCTTCCTGAATACACAAAAATTTATTGCGCTCATGAATACACAAAAGCAAATCTTGAATGGGCAGTACAGATAAAACCAGAGGATATTTTTATAAAGAAAAGATTAAAAGAAGTATGTAAATTAAGATCAAAAGGATTAATTACATTACCTACTAACCTTTCAATTGAAAGAAAGACTAATTTATTTATAAGAGCTAAGACATCTAAAGAATTAGGAGAATTGCGTTCACACAAGGATAACTGGAAAGGATAAGTGCTTAAAAGAGATAAGTTCTTAGAAGTTAGTCTTAAGAATTTTTCATTCTTTAATTTTATTTATGCCTTCTTTAAAAAAAGCAATTCAAACAAACTCTGCTCCTGCTCCAGTAGGACCATACAATCAGGCTGTTCTTGTTAATGGTTGGCTTTATTGCTCTGGACAAATTGCCTTAGACCCATCTACTGGAGAGATGTTAGGCAATGGCAATATAGAAGAAGAAACTAATCAAGTACTAAATAATCTTTTTGCAGTTCTAAAGGCAAGTGGAGCTAAATCTTCAAACGTTGTTAGGACAACAATTTATTTAACTAATTTAAAAGACTTTAATAAAGTAAACAAAATTTATTCTAATTATTTCGAAGAAGGAGTAAGTCCCGCCAGAGCTTGTGTAGAGGTATCTGCGCTGCCAAAAGGTGCTCTTGTTGAAATTGATTGCGTAGCCTGGATTGATTAAAAACAGAGAAAATTCAAGATTTTTGAATTTTCGATTTGCGCCTAGGTCACACTATTGTCTAGATTAAGTCCTGAACTGCGCCAAACTATGTCCGCAGCCAAGCTGACAATTGGCGAACTGGAGGCAGGATACCCCCTCTACTGCAAAGCTCTTAGGCGCCTCATCCTACTAGGACGAACACCTAAAGAGATTGAAAGGACAGTGTGCTGGGGGCATCTTGAAACTCTTAACAGGTGCCTCCCAGGCCGCTACAAAGCTCCTGCATATTTGATGGCATTAATCAAAAGAGATATTGCCGAAGGAAAAGATTAAGCAAACATTCTTTAGTTTTCTAATGCATCGATTGCAATAGCAAACTCCCTATCTTTATTAGTAAACTTATTATTATTATCTTCTTCTGGTTTCAAAGTTAAATTAACATATGTTTTTCCAAAACTGATATCAGGGAATCGATTCCTTTCTTCACATAATGTTCCTAATCGATCTAAAAAATCTCTTGTCAATTCATAAGTAGAAAATTCAAACCTTCTTTCCATACTTATAGGCCTGGCTTTTTCTTTCCATTTATTCATGACATTGATAGTTTCTATTTAATAAAAATGTACATCCAAGAGCAATCATAATCGTCTTTTAGCACCGCTCACTTTCAGAACAGGCTCTACTTCTGAATGAGGTCTAGCGATTATATGAGCAGCCACTAAACCATCTCCAACCCGTTCACATGCATCAGCACCTGCACGAACTGAAGCATTTACAGCACCTGTTTCTCCTCTAACCAAAACACTTACATAACCACCTCCTACATATTCTTTTGCAATTAAATTAACTTCTGCAGCTTTTGTCATAGCATCAGCCGCTTCAATGGCTGGAACCATTCCACGTGTTTCTATCATCCCCAAAGCAATTCCAGTTATCTCTCTAAATCCAGGTTTAGTATTTTTTTGGCCTAAAGGATCTTTAGGAGAACCACTATTTGAAAGTGAATTTGATTTTAAAGTTTTAGATTGAGATGAATTTTTCTTAGGATTGCTCGATCCGGCGGCATCTACATCAATGATTTGCTTTGAAGCATCACCACTCTTAATGGTTTTCTTTTGCTGAAAGTTTTTAGGAGAATTAGAAGAAGTCATGAATAAAAATCAAAGGTGATGTTTCGAATGTCTGGAACTATCCATCAGGGCTCCAAAAATCAATTATTCCGCCAATTGTTAAATCTGTTTGAGTACTTGGATCTGGGCATGCAAACCTTGCAGCAGAACCACTTGAAGTGAAGACCCAGTTACCTTCACGTGCCCCTACTGGATCAACCGCAACAAGTTTTTTTCCTTTATTATTTTGCAAAATACGTAAATGCATATGTCCTAATCCTGCTACTCGTTGAGTGCAAACCAAACGACCCATAACCTGCATGATTTCCATTATTTTTCACCTCCTACAGAAGGATTAGAAGAATCAGGATCCCAATGATCAATTATGCCAACTATTGTGAGATCACTTGGGTAAGATTTGCTGCCTGCAGCTTCTCTAGCAGCAGAACTACCTACACAAATCACCCAATCATCAGGTTTACAACCAACTGCATCTACTGCAACTTTTTTAGAACTGCCATCTAAAACAACCTGAAGATGCCTATGTTCAAACCCAGGTATCCTATTAGTGGATACTAATGGTTTAACAACTTTACAAATCAACATGTCAATGTTCCTCCTGAAGGACAGGATCGAGAGAAGACCCCACAATCTCTGCAGGACCTTTTGTATCTCGATCTCGAATAGTAAGACATGTATGCAACAAACCATCATCTACTAATTGCCGATAACGAGAAGAGATAGCACTATTTACTCTTTTGCAATCTGACAATGCTCTTTCTTTTGCTCCAGGTACTTTACCTGAATAGTCAAATCTAATAACTATTGGGATAGGTAAATCTCTTGAAACATTCAAGCCTTTAAAAATCTTAATGCCCACATCTAAATCAGGAGCACCTTCTTCAACAGTATCTAAATGAGAAAAATATGTAAGGTTTCTTAAGTGGACTTCTTTAAAGCCAATACCTACCCCAATAAAACGTTCAGCATGTCCTGCATCAGGATAGGAGCCATTATGCAATTGGCGAACATAATCAATTTGAGAGATATTGTTAACTATTAATTTATTAATGAAATCAACCATTCCAGGCTTTGCATCGCCATTAACATTTGCGTTGATTTGTTCAGAAATCCTTGTAATAGCTTGGTCTACTGAAAGTTGTTTAGTTTCCTCATAAATATCAGCAGTAGAAACCCACTTATCAAGACTTATAAGGTTTTGAGAATCTGGAACATGTACTCTGATCGCATCAGTATCTGTATCAAGACCTATTAATAAAAGGTCTACAGATGCTCCACAACAAAAACTATTCTCAACTGATTCACGAAAATCCAGTAGACGTTTTAAACCAGAAGAGGCTGCAAGCTTATCATCGCTTCCATGCGCAGCACAACCTTGATGAGATGGATCAAGCGAGCTGAAATGATAAAGAACTACTTTCAAATAAGAAGTGGGCTCATGAGCTGAATTTGGAAGGTTTTCTCTATAACGTTTATGTTCAGTTTTAACCCATCGATTGACTGTATTTTCAACATCAAACATAGCTCCTGCATGCGATCTCCTTCGTACTGAGCTAAATGGAATCCTTAAAGCATAAGCAATTGAATGAGCTAAACGACCATCTGCACATGGTGTGATATCTAACAGATGAAAACCACATTCTTGAAGAAATAACTGAAAAGCATTTGCTTGATCACTATTAGTAGATCCATTCAAAGGATCGGAATGAAAAAACTGATTACTTGAATGCTCATGAGCTTTAAAAACACATGAGGCAAATAAAGCTCTCATGTCAAGAGGCCTTACCCAGGCTTTGTCCAAGATATGGGTAGGCAAATCTATTCCTAGTTCTTCATCTGCTAGTTGTTGTGCTCTTGCCACAAAATTATCTTCATGTTGAAGACTAGAAATTTTTTTAAGCAAAGGAACAATCTGATCAAATCGTGTTTTTACTTCTGTTTCATATGACTGAAGTATTTTATTTTGAGCCAAATCAGTTAAAGGATGACTATTTGGAGAAGTTAAAGAAAAGTCTTGAACTTGTGAAATAGATTCTTTAGCAGGAGGAAATTGTTTCCTAGGTGCAGTAGGGCCAAGGAAACGCTTTCTATTATTGGCCAAATTCCTGAAGGCCATTAATCAATTAACCTCTTGCTCCACCAGAAAAAGTAACCAATTGTCCTTCTCCTGTATTACCGCTAGAGCCTGTTATCAGAAGATCAGGCTTTGCAAGCTCTTCATTTCTTTTCAAATCTGAAGCTGGCATTGCACTCATAGGTCCAGGTCTTGAAGGGTTACGTCTAGTAGCAGAAGCACCTTCAGTGCCAGTAACTCTCTCCCCTCTAGCCCAATCATCTCCAGTGATATTCAACCCAGAGGATTGCCCTTCACCCGTAATTCTTGATTGTGGCCTTGCAGATGACTCATTAAGCTGAGACAAAGACTCTTTGGATTGCTCATTAGAAGGAGCCATTAAAGATTTCTTATTATCAAACCTAAATTGCTCAGTACCAGTAACCTTATTAGGAGCCATATCAAAAGGACCTGTTATATTGGTAGTTTTTTCATATCTAGTACCTGTTACTCCTGAGGCTGTGTCACGATCTAATTGGGCAGATCTCGCTGGAGATGTGACCGTAAATCGATTACCAAAACTTGAAGATTCTGAATCCTTATAATCTCCACTTCCATCTGGAGCTCTTTCTCCACAAGCTTTAACTAATTGGTCAGCTCCTACATAAGGAGTACCAGTAAGTGGTTCACACGCACCTTTATCTGCTCCTGTCATAACACCACCAATTCCTGGCTGAAGTCCTGTCATAGGAGAAGCAGGAGTGCCAATCCTTCGAGGTGTTCTCTGTTGAATTTCATCTATTGAACTACTACCGCATAATTGAGCAGATTGTTCCAATCCAGTGTATGGAGTCCCTGTGACAGCTTTGCATGTTCCAGGCTCATCTCCCGTAACCAAAGAAGATCTTCCTGTCATAGTTCCACTAACAGATTGGGCTTTATTAGTAAGACTTAAACCAACTTTTCTTGCTTCAGGTGCAGGTGCGCCGCCGCAAAAAGACTCATATTGCTGAGAGCCTAAATATTCATCACCAGTTACATTCTTACAGCTTCCAGCCTCGTCACCAGTAACGCTAGTGGCACGTCCAATTCCAGTACCGGTGACAAAGGATCCATTAAGTGTATTAAAAGTACCTACTTTATTGGCTGGCCTACCTTCTGGCAAAGGGTCAGATCCAAGGTATTGATCACCAGTAAGAGACTTATCAGATCCAGCCTCATCTCCTGTAACACTAGCTGATCGACCAACCATAACTCCACTAACTTTCCGACCTTCCTGTGTAAGACTTTGTCCAACTTTTCTTGGTGAAGGTTTAACTCCACCACAATAAGAGGCTGCTTGGTTTGCCGAAATATACTCAGTACCAGTAAGGGTTTTACAAGTACCAGGCTCATCTCCTGTCACTTTCTCGGAGCGGCCCACTTCATTACCAGTAACCTGATTGCCATGAGAGGTGTTAGTTATGGCAACTTTAGATGGTTGAGAAATAATTGGAGGAGACTGGCAGAAAGTATCAATCGTATCTGCTCCAAGGTATTGAGTACCAGTAACCGATCTACAAGTACTAGCCTCATTACCAGTAGTTTTAATTGATCTATTAGCCTGAGTACCAGTAACTATCTGACCAGAGGAAGTCTCACTTACTCCTACTTTCCAATGAGCATCTGCTGCAAGCGCTGCTTCTTTAGAACCATTTTTATTTGGTCCACAGGGTCTTGTTCCACATGATCTTTTCTGACCTGTAGCTCCACTTTTACTCCTCAGCTCTCTAACACGTTGAGAAATTTCCCGACTAGATAAATCTGGATTACCTTGACGAGCTACTGCGGCAGGAGTAGTCGGTTGAATTGAGGCTGATTTCCCATGCTTTGACAATGCCTCGCGTCTAGCCAAAACAAGTGATCTACTTGGATTTTCTATTGCTCTTCTTTTAGGGCTGGAGTTACGTCGAGTAGTAGTGGCTTTAGAAATATTAAAAGTTAAATTACTAGAGTTTTCAGCTGCTGACTGACGTGCTTTTTCTTCCGCACAAGGTTCGCAACAAGCTTCAACTTGAGTATTAACTGAAAATACTTTTGAAGATTCTTCTGAAGCATTTTTCTCAACATCAACTCTTGTTCTGTCTTTACTCTTATCTGCTGTCTTACCACGCAGAGATAGAGCCTCTCGTCGAGCAAGCACCAACTCTCTACTAGGATTACTTATTGGCCGAGGATTCATTCTTTTAGAATGACTGTTTGTTGAAGGCACAGAAATAGATGTTTTTGAATGCACTTTTTGGGCTGCACTTATCTGGTTTTTACTTGACTTAACAAAGGATTTATTAGTCCTTGTTACGCCTACATCAGATGCAGATCTAACGCGATTAGGACTTGAGGAGCTCAGTCCAGAGGACTTTTTACCTCCGGTACTAAGAGCCTTACGACGCTCAAGTGCAAGTTCTCTACTAGATTGTGATGCCATGTCCGCCCTTTGAAAACTTTGTAATTAGAGAAGATTAAATCCCCTCTTTAAGAAATAGATAGCCTCGAAAAAACGAGGCTATTTAAAACTGATAACTGAAAAATCAGCGGCCTTCGAAAACTACGAAAGCTGTACCTTGACTTTGTGTATAAGCGTCATAGCCGACCATTCGTACATGGTGGTCAGGGTATGCACGATGGCACGCTTCAAGTTCATTAACAACTACGTTCAGATCCTTCTCTCCGAAAAAAGGTAGTTTCCAATAAGACCAATAGGACTGCATGGAACCACTTGGATGAACATGCTCGATGACAGGGCTCCAGCCCTGGGCAATGATGTAAGCAATTTGATCGTAAATTTCGTCCTGGGTCATCGGCGGCAAGAAGCCGAAAGTCTCCAGGGTGGCAACTGTTTGATAG
The DNA here is from genome assembly GCF_027359415.1 of Prochlorococcus marinus str. MIT 0918. Taxonomy (NCBI): domain Bacteria; kingdom Bacillati; phylum Cyanobacteriota; class Cyanophyceae; order Synechococcales; family Prochlorococcaceae; genus Prochlorococcus; species Prochlorococcus marinus. Next base: position 1,777,368 of record NZ_CP114780.1, on the reverse strand, counting down.
TCACCAACTGTGCTCTGGAAAGGCATGGTGAACCTGTAAGTGAATGAATAAACGCCGAGGTTTATCGGCAAAGAAATTTGAAGGAAGAATTGAAGGAGGGAATAATCACCCCCTCCAATTTGCTATTACTGGACGTCAAGCTTGTCGACTGTGTCGAACTCAAACTTGATCTCCTTCCATGTCTCAAGTGCAATAGCTAGCTCAGGGCTATGTTTAGCGGCTTCCATGAGGATGTCGCGACTTTCTTTTTCAATCTCTCTTCCAGCATTACGTGCCTTAACACAAGCTTCAAGAGCTACACGGTTGGCAGCTGCACCAGCAGCTGATCCCCATGGGTGTCCATGAGTACCGCCACCAAACTGTAGACAAGAATCATCACCAAATATGGCAAGTAGAGCTGGCATATGCCAAACGTGAATACCACCGGAAGCTACTGCGAATACACCAGGCATAGAACCCCAGTCTTGGTCAAAGAAGTTTCCGCGTGTACGGTCTTCTGGGACAAAAGATTCACGTAAGTTATCGATGTATCCAAGTGTTGTCTGACGATCACCTTCTAACTTACCTACAACTGTTCCGGTATGAAGCTGGTCACCACCAGAAAGACGTAAGCACTTAGCAAGAACTCGGAAATGGATACCATGCTTTGGATGACGGTCAATTACTGCATGCATAGCTCTGTGGATATGAAGCAGCATGCCATTCTTACGGCACCAGTTGGCTAAGCCTGTATTAGCAGTAAAACCACCAGTAATGTAATCATGCATGATGATAGGCATGTCGAGCTCTTTAGCGAACTCAGCACGCTCATACATTTCTTCAGGAGTTGTCGCCGTGCAGTTGAGATAATGTCCTTTGACTTCACCGGTTTCTTGTTGAGCAAGCTTTACAGCTTCAGCAACAAACTCAAAACGCTCTCTCCAACGCTGGAAGGGCTGTGAGTTGATATTCTCATCATCTTTAGTTAGATCTAATCCACCACGCAAGCATTCATAAACTACGCGGCCATAGTTCTTACCTGAAAGACCAAGCTTTGGTTTAATTGTGCATCCAAGTAGAGGACGACCATATTTATTTAAACGGTCACGCTCTACAACAATTCCATTTGGTGGACCACCACATGTCTTAATGAAAGCCATTGGGAAGCGAATATCTTCTAAACGCAAATGGCGTAAAGCCTTAAAACCAAAAACATTTCCAACTAATGAAGTTAAAACGTTTGTGATTGAGCCTTCTTCAAAAAGATCAAGAGGGTATGCAATGAATGCATAGAAAGATTCCTTGTCACCAGGGACATCTTCGATTCGATAGCAACGTCCCTTGTAAAACTCAAGGTCAGTTAGCAATTCAGACCAAACAGTTGACCAGGTACCTGTTGAAGATTCAGCAGCTACAGCAGCAGCAACTTCTTCTCTTGGGACTCCTTCCTGGCCAGTGCATTTAAAGCAAGCTAAAAGGTCTGTATCTAGGGGGACATAATCGGGAGTCCAGTAGGTGTCTCTGTACTCCTTAACCCCAGCATCATACTTCTTACTCATGGGATAACTCCTATAGGTCGTTGTAGGTATTTGAAATCGGGCTTTTAATTAAATAAAGCGCCTCAGACTTCAGTCCTTCTGACCAAGAAAATTGCCGTTACCTAGTGCAGGCTCAACTTCTCTGTGAGGGCGAGCAATGATGTGAGCAGCAACAAGTCCGTCACCTACACGCTCACATGCATCAGCGCCAGCACGAACAGCAGCATTAACTGCGCCTGTTTCTCCACGAACTAAAACTGTTACGTAACCGCCACCAACAAATTCACGACCTATTAGGCGTACTTCAGCAGCCTTAGTCATTGCGTCAGCAGCTTCAATAGCTGGTACAAGGCCGCGAGTCTCGATCATGCCGAGTGCGATGCCCATAGTTTCGTTAGCCATATGCCTTGCGAAAAATAAAGGAATGGAATGTTCAGTAATGACAATGCCCTTTTAGATACATTTAAGTCAAGAGCTTTTTACTAAAACCCCTATCACTGTCTCTACTGTCATAGATAAGCTCAGCTTATGACCCTTCCTGCCACTGATAAAAGAGCCAAAATCTTCCTGGGTCAGCACACAAAGACAATCAATTGATCTCAAAACTTCTTAGAGCTATTTTCCTAACTGCGAGACAGGTGCCTTTGCTTTTGCCAAGGAATGGGATGTTCACCTTAACCTGTCTCTAATTATTTCAATAAACCTATAAGCTGAATTCACAGATTAGGTACTACATATTTTGAATAATCCCCAACTAATAACTATTGCTAGTGGCAACCCAAAGAAGGTTGCAGAAATAGAGTCGATGCTAGGTCCTTTACCAATTAATGTTCAAAGACAGCCCAGCTCTTTTGAAATTGAAGAAACTGGCACAACATATCTAGAAAATGCCCTAATCAAAGCCAAAGCAACAGCTCAGTTAACACATACATGGACAATTGCTGATGACTCTGGTTTAGAAGTTGATGCTCTAAGTGGCGCTCCAGGGATTTATTCTGCTCGCTTTGCAAAAACAAATGAAGAGAAGTTGAAAAAAATACTTCAAGAACTAGGCGATAATCCCTATCGAAGTGCAAGATTCTGTAGCGTTATGGTTCTTTGTGACCCAGAAGGTAATCATATTCATGATTCCGAAGGGATTTGTTGGGGAGAGTTACTAAAAAAACCTGCATATTCAAACGGAGAGTTTGAATCAATCTTTTGGGTAAGAGAAGCAAACTGTACCTATGGAGAACTTAACAAAGAACAATTAACAAGACTTGGCAGCAGAGGCAAAGCAGCTAGGGCAATGGCTCCTTACCTTCTAAACGAGTTAGGTCTTAATTAACAAAAGAGCACTGTTAAGTAATTACTGCCGATTGATGTAATCAATTGATCTCATTGCGGCGGCAGCGGCCTCTTCAACATCTCCTTCTCTACCTGCAAGAGTCAAGCGACCAAAGGCTCCAACGCCTTTCACGTCAACAACAGTAATGTTTGAAGCTTTTTCAGCTTCATTTGCCGCCATTAAAACATAACCAGCAGGTTCAGTTTCAAGGATAAACATACTCATACCAGATTGAATCATTGATCCTCTACGGTTTTGACGGTTAATCAAAACTGCATGGTCTGGAGTAATTGAACGAATTACTTCTGTCCAACTAACTTCTGGCTTAGTACGTCTACTTACGCTACTTCCAATAGCATCAAGTACAACATCTCCAGAATGGAGAACAGTACTTTGATCACGATGATAAAGGGCTAAAGAACCAAAAGCTCTCTCTACGACCATCTGTCCTAGCCTGACATTACTAGCCTTCAAAGCAATATCAGTAACCCTATGCACAGCCATTCCAGGAGAGACTTCCATCCACAAACAAGCATCGCCAGGAATAGGCAAAAAACCTTGACTCGCTGTCCCCATATATGCAGCAAGCTGAGGCTGCAATGAATCTAAAAATACGTAAGTTCTTAACTCAATTTGTTGAACATGGCTAGCCTGTCGTGATACAAGTGATTTTTCAGAATCAGTAGTAATAACGCAGCTTGCTCCCCCCTGAGGGCCAACCTCAGATCCTGTTACAAGCGGACCCCCAGAGGGCCGTCGCTCACCATTGTTAAAACCAGTGAGACCTTTCATGCGAGAGATACTACCGGAAAGATTGTCTTTTTAGGTAATAAAAAGTCTTGCAAGCTTAAATTTGAACCGATACCTTCAAAGAAAATATGTACAAAAAGATGTCAGCTTCTCAAAAGAATATTAATGACTCTCAAGCCATACCAAGCAATTTAAACCCTGAGCAAGCTCTTGGCTTAGTAGGGCTTGGAATGATGCAGAAAATATCTAAAGATGGCTCTCCAAGATTAAGACTAATTGAAGACAATGAAGAGAAGTTTGATTTACACGCTCTTCAACAACGTCTAGAGTTGATAGCCTTAGCAATAGAAACTGGTGCTCCGTTAAGTACTAATGAAGCAAGTCATCTACTAGGTGCGCGACCAGGGTCTTCAAAAACAACACGAGGAGGATTGACAGCCCGAAGAATAAGTAGAAATGTTTGGAAACTTTCTCGCTCTAACGAGCAAGATTCTTCATATTGGCGGAACTAAATGATTAGTTTTATTTTTTTTAATGAAGTTGGGCATAAATCCATCATTTTAAAAGAAAAGCAACAATATATATATTGAATTCCGAATTTTTTCTGATAGTAATTGCATCTTTTGATTAATAGATGCAAGTTAAAGATAGAACTTAAATTTAAATATGGGCGGCTCAACGCTGCTAAAAGAAACTGGTCCTAGGGAAGTATTTTGCGGCCTTACTTCAATTGTTTGGTTGCATAGGCGCATGCCAGATGCATTCTTCCTTGTAGTTGGTTCCAGAACTTGCGCACATCTTATACAGAGCGCCGCAGGAGTAATGATCTTCGCGGAGCCTAGATTTGGAACAGCAATTCTTGAAGAAAGAGATCTGGCTGGTCTAGCCGATGCTCATGAGGAATTAGACAGAGTAGTTAAAAACCTGTTAAAAAGGCGCCCTGAGATTCGCACCCTTTTCCTTGTTGGATCTTGTCCAAGTGAAGTGATCAAGATTGATCTATCACGAGCAGCAGAAAGGCTCAACGCTCAATTCCAAGGGCAAGTAAGAGTTTTAAATTATTCAGGCAGTGGTATTGAAACAACTTTTACTCAAGGAGAAGATGGGGCTTTAAAAGCACTAGTTCCACTTTTACCAGCTAGTAAGTCAGAACAATTGCTACTCGTTGGAACATTAGCCAACCCTGTTGAAGATCGATTAAAAACAATCTTCAATAGATTAGGTTTACAAAATGTCGAGAGCTTTCCTCCAAGAGAATCTACCCAACTTCCTTCTATAGGTCCAGGAACAAAAGTTTTATTGGCTCAACCATATTTAACAGATACAGCTAGAGAGTTAAAGAACAGAGGAGCTGAAATACTTACAGCTCCCTTCCCTCTAGGAATAGAAGGCAGCAAGTTATGGATAGAAGCTGCTGCTAATGCATTCAATATTGATAAAACTCTAGTTAATGCAACATTAGAACCCCTAATAATAAGAGCTCGTAAAGCTTTAAAGCCATATGTAGAAAAACTTTCAGGGAAAAAACTATTTCTTTTACCAGAATCACAACTTGAAATTCCTCTTGCACGTTTTCTAAATAATGAATGTGGAATGGAATTAATAGAAGTTGGGATTCCTTATCTAAATAGGGAAATGATGAAACCAGAGTTAGAGCTTCTCCCTCAAAACACTCGAATTGTTGAAGGACAACATGTAGAGAAGCAATTAGATCGAGTAAGAGCAAATCATCCCGATTTAGTTGTATGTGGGATGGGACTTGCTAACCCTTTAGAAGCAGAAGGCATTTCAACTAAATGGTCTATTGAAATGGTTTTCAGCCCTATTCATGGTATTGACCAAGCCTCTGATCTTGCTGAACTATTCGCCAGGCCATTACATCGTCAAAATCTCCTTAGCAATAAAACCCTAGAAACTGTTTAAACCAATGGAACTAACACTTTGGACCTATGAAGGGCCACCTCATATAGGTGCTATGAGAATCGCATCTTCAATGAAAGGACTTCATTACGTTTTGCATGCTCCTCAAGGGGACACTTATGCAGATCTTCTTTTCACAATGATTGAACGTAGAGGTACTAGGCCTCCTGTTACATATACAACTTTTCAAGCGAGGGATCTGGGTGGAGATACAGCAGAGTTAGTCAAAGGACATATTACTGAAGCTGTGGAAAGATTTAGACCTGAAGCTCTTCTTGTTGGAGAAAGCTGCACTGCTGAATTAATTCAAGATCAACCAGGTTCTTTAGCAAAAGGAATGGGGCTCAAAATACCGATTATAAGTTTAGAACTCCCCGCATACAGTAAAAAAGAAAACTGGGGAGCTGCTGAAACTTTCTATCAATTGATTAGAGGCTTATTAAAAGAAAAAGCAGAAGATTCATCTGAAAACACTAAACTATCTTGGCAAGAAGAAGGAAGAAGACCAAGGGTGAATTTATTGGGTCCATCCTTATTAGGCTTTAGATGTAGAGATGATGTCTTAGAAATACAAAAAATTCTTGGCGAGCTTGGGATTGACATTAATGTAATTGCACCTTTAGGAGCTTCTCCTAATGATTTGATGAGACTGCCAAAGGCTGATGCAAATGTCTGTTTATACCCTGAGATTGCAGAATCAACATGTCTTTGGCTTGAAAGAAGTTTCAAGACACCATTCACAAAAATAGTTCCTATAGGAGTAAAAGCAACACAAGATTTTCTTGAAGAACTTCATAGGATATTGGGAATGGAAATATCCAGCTCAATTAAAAAGGGAGATCAATCGAAACTTCCTTGGTATTCAAAATCAGTAGATTCCAATTACTTAACAGGGAAAAGGGTTTTTATTTTTGGAGATGGCACTCATGTTATTGCTGCAGCAAGAATTGCCAAAGAAGAATTAGGATTTGAAGTTGTAGGGATGGGTACTTATAGTCGTGAAATGGCAAGAAAAGTTAGGGCTGAAGCTAAAGATCTTGGTTTAGAAGCCTTAATTACCAACGACTATTTGGAAGTTGAAGAATCAATAAAAGAATGTGCACCAGAGCTAGTTCTAGGAACACAAATGGAACGCCATAGCGCCAAGAGACTTGGAATACCGTGTGCAGTAATTAGTACACCTATGCATGTTCAAGATGTACCTGCCCGCTATAGCCCTCAAATGGGTTGGGAAGGTGCAAATGTAATTTTTGACGATTGGGTTCACCCTTTAATGATGGGTCTTGAAGAACATCTAATTGGAATGTTCCGTCATGACTTTGAATTTACAGACGGTCACCAAAGTCATTTGGGACATTTAGGAGGTCATAAATCAACCCCGGAAGAATCATTCAAGGAAACTACACAAATTTCAAATAATCAGTCGCCTTCCGAGAACAGCATTAATTGGACTACTGAAGGTGAATCAGAATTAGCAAAAATTCCATTCTTTGTTAGAGGAAAGGTTAGAAGAAATACTGAAAAGTATGCGCGTCAGTCTGGCTGTAGAGAAATTAACGGAGAAACCTTATTAGACGCAAAGGCTCATTTCGGAGCATAAATTATGTACCAAAAGGAATAATTTGTTATGAGTATTTAGGCCTATTTCCTAGCCAACCGTATGAAATGTGTAGGTATCAAAACTCTAATAAAAACTACTTGTATCTAATTAACTAAATATTTACTAAGTAATGATATTCCTGCTTGAATGTATAAATAACTATCTGTATTAGCAAGAGGAATTAATGACTACAACCATAGCTAATCGCCCTGATGGTGAAGGCAGTGTTCAAGTTAAACTAGATCCCAAAGTCAATATAGAAGAGGGTGCACTAGTTATTGCCGTTTATGGCAAAGGGGGTATTGGGAAATCAACGACATCTTCCAATCTATCTGCCGCCTTTTCAAAGCTAGGAAAAAAAGTCCTTCAAATAGGCTGCGATCCAAAGCATGACAGCACCTTTACTCTCACTCATAAAATGGTGCCAACTGTTATAGATATTCTTGAAGAAGTTGATTTTCACAGTGAAGAGCTTCGTCCTCAAGACTTTATGTTTGAAGGGTTTAATGGTGTGCAATGTGTTGAGAGTGGAGGTCCACCAGCGGGAACAGGATGCGGAGGATATGTAACTGGCCAAACTGTGAAGCTCTTAAAAGAGCATCATCTTCTTGAAGATACTGATGTAGTTATATTTGATGTTTTAGGAGATGTTGTCTGTGGAGGCTTTGCTGCGCCTTTGCAACATGCAAACTATTGTTTAATTGTTACCGCAAATGATTTTGATTCAATTTTTGCAATGAATCGAATAGTTGCAGCAATCAATGCTAAAGCTAAAAACTACAAAGTTCGTTTAGGTGGGGTAATTGCAAACCGTTCTGCTGGTTTAGATCAAATAGAAAAGTTTAATGAAAAGACAGGTTTAAAAACCATGGCCCATTTTCGTAACGTAGATGCAATTCGACGCTCAAGGCTTAAAAAATGCACTATTTTCGAAATGGATCCTGAAGAAGAAGGTGTAAAAGAAGTTCAGAATGAATACCTATCACTCGCAAAAAAAATGATTGATAATGTAGAACCATTAGAAGCAGAGCCCTTAAAAGATAGAGAGATTTTTGATCTGCTTGGTTTTGACTAAGGGTTAATCTGTAATTCCTTTTATTTATTTGATGTTTACGTCTGCAAGTTTCATCGAAAGTTCCCAAACATTATTTGCTGTTACGGGATCAGTTATCCTTTCAGATAATTTTTGAGAGAATTGCTCACCATTTTTCTTCTGTCTATTTCCCCAACTCCAATGAACTCCAGATACTCCAAACTCTGGATTAGAAACAACTTGAGCCACACGTTTACCAGCCAAAGACTGACTAACAAAGCCACCAGTTATAAATCTCTGGAATAAAGGGAAAAGCCATTGAAAGATCTTTGGAGTATTTCTAAATAGCTTTGTATTTGCAACACAACCAGGATAAAGAGAACTAAAGACAACAGAAGAGTCATTGAATCTCCTATGCAATTCTTGAATGGTAATCATATTGCAGAGCTTACTATCTTTATATGCCTTACCTGGTTTGAAACGTTTTCCGCTGGCCATAGATATGGGATCAAGAAAACCTTCTTTAAAACCTGTCAAATCTCCCAAATCAGCTGGGGCTGGAATGGGAATTTTCCCTCCAAGCTCCTTGTAATTAGCTGTCACTGTTCCTAGCATCACTAACCTTGAAGATTCAACTCCCCATGTGCGTCCCTTCCAAACAGGACGTTTTGATTTACTAAGGTTTTCCAGTAGGAGATGGATGAGAAGAAAATGTCCGAAATGGTTAGTTGCCATTGAAAGCTCATATCCCTGAGGTGATCTTCGGGGTTTTGATAATCGAGGCATATAAACAGCTGCATTACATACCAAAGCATCCAAAGGGTCTTCAAGTAGATCCAAAACAGTCTTAGCGCCTAAACGCACACTATCCAAATCAGAAAGGTCTATAGATATATGTTGCAACTGATTGGGAGACCTAAAAGGTAGACCTAATTTCAGAGCAGCCTCTTCAGCTCTTGCAGGTGACCTATTTGCTGTTATGACCTTCCAACCAAGATCTATCAAAGCCTTGGTTGCGTATAATCCAACCCCAGAAGTAGTTCCAGTAATTAATACTGTTCCTGGAGCTGATTGAAATGAAGACATATCCAATTCATTAATAACTTCTTTAGTCAACTATGGAAACAAAGAAAATCAAAGAAACTTTAAAATTAATTTTCAACGCCAAATAATTCTTCTGCTATTGGGCTGAATCCACTGGTCTTGTTCTTCCATTAATCTATCTCTACCACCTATTGCAAACAAATTATCAAATCTTAAATACAATCTTTCAAGTTTTTGAGTCTCCGAACTAAGAACATGAGAAATTTCTATATTCCTCTTAATACGGTGATGAGAGGCTAGCCCTAACTTAAAAGAACTGGCAATACAAATTAAAAGTAGTCCGAACTTAATTGAAACTGCTATGGAACTATAAGCATACTCTCTCTGCTCTTCTTCCACTTGAAAAGATGCAGCCAGAGTGGAAGTAGCTGTATTTGAGTGATTAACTTGTTTTTGACTAAGCCTTCTACGATATCTGCGACTCTTAAAGTCACAGTTACTAGGCTTTATCTGGGGTTGCAACAAAAACTAAAGCAATTTACTTGGTTTTTATCGCAAATAGCAGAGAATTGCCAATAAAAAACTATTCAAGCTTTCCCTAAACTAATTCCCAACCGCAAAGCCAAGATACCTGCATGCATAACCACTACCAAACAAAGGCCTGCAAGATCAATAGTGCTTGTGGTTTCCATAAGAAAATCAAACCTGAACTTTATATATTTTCAACTTAATTAGGCAAAAATGGGGATGTTTGCAAAACCCTGTCATGGATTAATGCATTTTCTTCATTTCTGAGAATTGTTATAGGGGGTAAAATTCAAATTAATAAACCAATCTAATCAAAGGAATTTAAACATTGTTTATCGGGCCCAAAATAAATGGAGAAATTATAAATTCAGTGGCTTTAAGTGGACCAGAGCAAATGGCTGCTGATGTAATGATGCTTGAAAAACTTATTCATAGAAATGATGAGATGCAAATGACAGTAAGGTTTTACACATGGCAGGGGATATGGCTTTCCATCGGTCATAATCAAAATAAAATACCTAAGGAATGGATCGATTTAAATAATGAGAAGAAATTAAAAATCGTTCGAAGACCCACTGGTGGGACTGGAGTACTTCATGGAGGAGGACTTACTTACTCATTGGCATGGAAGTCTCCACCAAGAAAAAGACATAAATCATATATAGAGGCTAGTCAATGGTTAATCAATTGTTTTACCAACCTAGGTTTTCCTCTAAAGTTTGGAAATCAAAATCTGTTGAATTCTTCAAAAAACTGCTTCTCAACATCAAGTGCTGCTGATTTAATTGATGAAAAAGGAATTAAACGAATTGGTAGCGCGCAATTATGGAAACAAGGTCATGTTCTACAGCATGGGGAAATTCTTTTAGATCCTCCTAAACAATTATGGAAAGAAATATTTCTCACAGATCCCCCAACAGCAGCTCCAAACAAAATCCCAAGAGTTGGGCTAGAAAAATTATTAATTAATGCATTGGTATTAAATTGGCCAAACGTTAAATGGACAAAAAATAGTTTTACTGCTGAAGAATTAACCAAAATCACTGCGAGTTCTAAATCTTATTTAAAAAAATAATCTAATTTTACTTTTTTACAACAAGGCCTTTAGCAATCATTCCTTCAACAATCTTCAATAAAGAAATTCCTAATGGATATATATTTTTTTTACGGGCTGTTTCTAAAAATGCCTTTGGAAGGTTCAAACCAATTTTTCTAAGTATAAGCTCCGAGATATCAACTTTATCTACTGTCCCACTCGGCAACCCAGCAAGATTGAAAACCAATAACTTCTGTTCTTTAGATCTCTCTATTTCTATAACTGCTTCCCAAAGCGGGCTTTTCTCACTAATAGAAGGTAAATCAGATAAAGGTTTTTTGTAATCAGATAACAAATGATCATTCCAATATTGAACTTCTAAATCCTTCAATGGGTCTCCAGTAATGTACCCAACCCATCTTCCAGAACTACATAAAAGCACCCATTCAGTTACCTCATCTTGTTGAGATGACTTTAATTTCAACTCACTAAGTGCCCTTAAAGATTGATCTTGCTCTAGCACTCGAAAACGTTTACGAGATGCATCTTTAACTCTCAACTCAATTAAAGCTTCCTGCAAAACAATTATTTGGTCTTGAGACTGTGAAGAAGTAAAGCCAAACCAACTAATTATTATTAACCAAAGGCCGAAAAAAACAACTCCTGAAAAAGCAACTAAAATTCCTAAAAGTATTCCTAGAAAAGATAAAACACGAGTAGTCGCATTTGCTGCCTTTTGACCTTTTTGTTGACTTCCAGTGAAATACCAAACTAAAGACTTTAGGATCAATGAACCATCCAAAGGGACTCCAGGCATTAAATTTAAAACAGCCAAACCCAAATTTATACTTCCTATTTGAGTAAATAAGTTAGATAAAATTGGATTTAAATCTGAACTAAAAAAGACAATCCCTAAAAACAAAACACTTAAAAAAAGACTCACTAGAGGACCAGCCACAGCAACCCTTAATTCAGCCATTGGAGTCGAATATTCCTTATCGACTTTTGTAATTCCACCTAACAAAAACAAAGTAATTTCATAGACCTTGACTCCTTCTTTCAAAGCCATAAAAAAATGACCTAATTCATGAAGAAGAACAGATAGAAACAAACAAAGTGAGCCCAAAAAGCCAATACACCAACTTTGCCACATAGGGAATTGTCCTTCAAAAACTCTGGCAAACTGTCCTTGAGAAGCCACAGCAAAAAGACTAAGAATAAAAAACCAACTTGAATGAACCCTTAAAGGGATTCCTTTTATTCTGATCAACTCAACACTGGCCAAATTTTCTCCTCCTAAAGAAGCATCTTAAAATGACTCAAGTCAGCTCTAATCCTATAAAAGCAATACTCAATTGATTAATCATGAATGCTAAAGCGCCGACAGCAGTTAAAATCTGTGGAATCACCCAAGTAAAGCAAGCTCTTGAGATAGCATCCATAGGAGTAAATGCAATTGGCGTAATAGGTGTTAAAAGCTCACCTAGATTTTTACAAGAAGTAGACAGGCGTAAGCTATTTAGTGAATTAACTCAACATGCGCCTGGAGTTGACAGAGTATGGGTAATTGCAGATTTAGGCCTAGATGAAATCATTCAAGGCATAGAAGGTATTGGTTCCCCCTCTGTCATACAACTGCATGGCAATGAATCTAGAGAAAAATGTATTAAACTAAAAAAAAGATTACCTCAAATTGAGTTTTGGAAATCTTTTCGAATACGTCAACAAAGTGATGTTTTAAAAGCCCAAGCTTTTCAAGACTCAGTAGATTCAATTCTTCTTGATAGCTGGAGTAGAGTTAATTTAGGAGGGACAGGGCAAATAATACCTATTGAATTTTTAAGTAGTGCTAATTTCCAAATACCTTGGTGGCTTGCAGGTGGAATCTCTGCTGAATGGATATCAGAAGTATTATTAGAACTAAACCCTTTTGGGATAGATGCTTCTAGCAAGTTAGAAACACATCCAGGGATAAAAGATATTCAGAAAGTTAAAGATCTATTAAAAGCTGTAAATAACCTTATTTAAAAGAGCTATATCTTATTTACTAAAAGTTTATAGAATTGTTCAATAAGTGATGCAAACTCTTCTAGAAGATTATATCTATTGTGATGTCAATTTTGATTCTTAATCAACAATTAATTTTAGAGTTTACCATCCAATTTAGAAAGCACCTGCAGATGGCATTAAAGTTATATCATTAATAATTTGCGAAACAGGCTGCTGAGCCAAGTGTAGAAGGTTAAAGGCAACATCATCAACAGAGAGCATTGCTTTACGATCAAAATCACTATGAACACAATCAGCATCCCAAAGATCACTATTCACAGATCCTAGGGTAAGAGTACAAGCCCTAATTTGATTTTGCCTCTCTTCCAAAGCAAGGCATTTAGTAAAGCTCTCCAATGCTGCTTTACTTACACAATAAGCACCCCATTCTGGAAACTGATTCCTTGCAGCATGGCTACTTACATTAATAACTAATCCACCATTTTCCCTCATCGAGGGAACAACTGCTGCACAAATTTGAAAAACACTTGTCAAATTAATTTGCATTAGCCATTGCCATCTATCTAGAGGCATTGACAACAATTCACCTGTCCATGCAACTCCAGCATTATTAATTAGTACTGATGGAGAAAGTCCATTGCTAAGAAGATCCTTTATTCCTTGCTCGATCTGAGTTGCATCAGACAAATCAACACATTGGTAAAAAACCTTATTCTTTGAATCAGATAGTTCTTTAGTTAAGGAATGCAGGTTGCTTTCAGAGCGCGCTAATAACAAAAGATCCCAACCAGCATGAGCAAAAACACGTGCTGTTGTTCTCCCTATGCCCTTAGAGGCTCCAGTAATCAGAGCTGTTGGCAAATTAAAATTAGAAAATATTATGGATGATTCTAATTAATCACACCGCCTTCTTGAAAACTTGGTTCTATGAAACTCCCAATTCGCCTAAATTTCTGATATCTATCATCTCTCAATTTGCTAATAGAGAGTTCAGAGAGTTCTTCTAAATGTTTTAAAATGGTCTTTTTTAAAGCTTCACCAGCTTGAAGAGGTGCCCAATTATTCCCTCCAGAAGGTTCTTTTATAACCTCATCAACAATACCTAAACTCATTAAGTCTGACCCAGTAATCTTTAATGCTGCAGCTGCATCTGGCGCCTTTGAAGCATCACGCCATAAAATGGAAGCACAAGCCTCAGGACTTGCAACTGTGTAAACACTATGTTCAAACATTAGTAATCTGTCAGCTACTCCAATACCCAAAGCACCACCAGAGCCACCTTCACCAATAACAGTTGCAATAATTGGAACAGTTATTCGAAACATTTCTCTAAGATTAACTGCTATTGCTTCTCCTTGACCTTGTTCCTCTGCTAATAATCCTGCATAAGCACCTGGGGTATCAATAAAAGAGATAATTGGGAGCTTAAACCTATCCGCATGATTCATTAAACGTAATGCCTTCCTATAGCCTCCAGGTTTTGCCATGCCAAAATTCCTAGCAACATTTTCTTTAGTATCTCTACCTTTTTGTTGGCCAATAAGCATTACAGCTCTTTCACCAATGCGAGCTATTCCTCCAATCAAAGCACTATCGTCACTACTATGCCTATCACCATGTAACTCTACCCAGTCATCGCAAAACATTTGAATAAAATCAAGTGTACTAGGTCTTTGAGGGTGTCTAGCAACCTGTATTTTTTCAGAGGGTGTTAATGCTCTAAAGATTTCTTCTCTCCTTCTCGCTGCAAGAGTTTCTAATTGAAGTAATTGCTGACTTACATCAACCTCAGAATCTCTTGCCAATTCTCTGATCTGATCAATTTGTTTTTCCAACTCAACTAATGGCTTCTCAAATTCCAAAAGATAACGACGTGCCATAGTAAAAATTGCTGCTACAAGTCAGGCAAAAGATACCTGAAGATTAGGATTAAGGCCAAGTGTAGTGAAGCCATGTCTTAATGATGCCTCACCTATAAAATCCATTTTTTCCAACGTAATATTATTTCTTCCCCAACTAAAATTAGTATGGCAATTTTCAAATTCCAGAAGCATTGCCTCTGCAAAGCAAGCAAACATTTGTCTCTGTGGTTTCTCCATTTCAGCTATTTCCATCATATTCCAACCAATATCTTCGAAGAACTCAACAATACCGCCCTTGAGGACATGAATACCTGATCCAGAAAATTTTTCATCAAGGTTTTTTGGATAGCCTCCATCAATCATTAAACATGGATTACGAAGCTTGGACTTATCAATTTGCAAGTTTTTTGGCATGCTAGCAACCCATACAACTATATCTGCTTCAGGCAGAGCCTCTTCTAAGCTTAGAATTCTTCCTCCTTGGAGATTATTTTGAAGATCCTTCAATGGTTGCTGCTGTCTTGCAACCAATAAAAGTTCTTTAACATATGTCCTCTCTGTTAGCCATCTACAAACAGCACTACCAATATCACCAGTAGCCCCAACAACAGCAACAGATGCTTTTTTTAGATCAATGCCTAATAACGGCGCATTAATTTCTAATTGGCGAGATATCACCCAAGCAGTATGAGTATTTCCTGTAGTAAAACGTTCCCAATCAAGAGTAGTATTGCGAACTTGTTTGTTTTGTAGGAGATTAAAATTTTCAAATATAATTGATGTAAACCCTCCTAAAGCAGTAATACTTATTCCTTTTTTTTGAGCAAGTTCCATTGCATTAAGCACTTTTCTTCTTGCTGTTTTAAACCTTCCTAACATTTCTGGGACAAAGCAGGAGTCTATATAAGCTCCTTCAATCTTTTTGCCTATTGCACTTACAACCTCAAAATGTTCAACAAGCTGAGGAGGAGCACTACACCATACATCTAAATCTCCCTCTGCAATATGATTAAACCCCAAATCCATAGCCTTTTTCCTGGCATCAGTAAAGCTTGTTGAGTGCCCGATCAATCCAAACATTTTCTAACAAAAAAGCATGATGTCCTGAACAAACACTTGGCAGGAATTTAATAGCTTAAACCATAATGATCAAAAGCAATTATTAATAATAATTTTTTCACTTATAAAAATAGTTAGCACTATTTAAAACTTTTTGCTAAACAAGCGCTGCGAGGGCCATACGAGCTATTTCCCTAGAATCTAGACCAATTTCCAACAAAGAATCCTGATAAGCAATCATAAACTCTTCCATCAATTCTTCTTTATCCATTTGCAAAGAGCTTGCATCATCTGCAACTTGATCAAGCATGGATTTAATAAGAGGAAGATTTTCTCTATTAGCCTTAATCAAATCTTCTTTACAAGTATCTAAATTGGCTTTTAGCCATTCTTGTCCATAATTCAAATGAAGGTACTCATCCTTTACAACATTTTCAGTAATCTTCTTTGCAAATGGATCTGCGACTCGGATGTATACGTGATAGGCAGAAATAGCAAAAGCTTCAATAAGAATTGCTTGTATCAAGAAGCAGGTTGTGAGATTTTCATCTTTAAAGGCTTTCTGGAAATTCCCATGTAAAGGAGCAAAAAACTCTTCGGCAAAAGGCATGTCAGCCTTCACTCCAAGATTTTTACCACAAGCTGTAAAGCCTTTCATATGTCTCATTTCCATTACTGCCAAATTCTTCAACTCCTGTTGCTTATCAGGTATTAATTCTCCTATTGCAAGATAATTCCCATGAGCCTCCTTCTCTCCTTCAATGACAATTGCATTAATCCTGCTATAGGCATCTTTATATTTATCAGAAGAGAAGTCAGGCAAGCTATTCAAATCATTAGCAACTGCAACCTCTTTGGATTCTAGGGTTGGCATGAGTGTTTAAAAATTCACATTAACGCGCACTTTACAGAACAACCAAGAAAAAAGTGAGTTCTTTCAGAGGAATTATTGTTAGTTAATTTTATTTAGTTTCGACAGGAGGCCAATTACTCTCCATTAGAGACAAAAACAATTGGGCCCAATGATCAATTAAAACTTCTCTAAGCTTATCTCCAAGCAAAGGATGTGCTTCTCTACTATCTCCAATAACTCCTGAAATACTTAATTCATTTGTAAGCCATGCACATGGAGCTGCTCCTTCAAGACTCCAGCCAGCTGGGACAGAAATATCTTTCCCTTCTAACAATTGGGAATCTCCATCATATGGCCTTTCAATGCCGACCAGGTCAGGTTCAAAAGAAAGCATAAGGCTAGTTTCAGCCAAGCCAGCATGAAGTCCTTGCTCAACTTCCTTATCAGGAAGTAATTCTTCTACAGCATCGATACCACTCCATAAGAAACAAGGCAAAACTGCCATTGAAGGACACTTAACCCTAAGTTCTCTTGCAATAGCTTGTAAAAGTCCTATTTGACCTCCATGAGCGTTAAAAAAAACAAGCCTTTGAAATCCCATCCCAGCAAGTTGTTGGCCTATCTCACTAACAATTTGAAGAATTAATCCTCCTGAAAGGGAAAGTGTGCCCGAGAAGCCTAGATGTTCAGGTGAAAACCCTATTGATTGGGAAGGTAAAGTCCAAACAGGCAACTCATCCGGCAATCGATCGCAAGTTTCATATAAAATTTTTTCAGCGAACAAAGTATCTGTAATCAAAGGTAAATGTGGGCCATGTTGTTCACATGCTCCAAAAGGCCAAATAACCGTAGCCCCCTTTTTTAATGCAGCCTTAGAAGCTTTTGGCCAACTAAGATAAGCTAAATTGCGTGAATGATAACTAATAGAAATACCCTCCAAGCCTTAAATAATTTAACTTTTCCTGCAAGAATGAATTACCGATAACCATAATAGGCCCACAATGGCCGAATCAGGAAACCACGAACCTAAAAGGCCTAATCCGCCAAATCAAGCGCAGACTCATCTGCGTAAGCCTCTGCAGGTTTTGCATATCAGTCGCAAAGAAGATAAGCAACCTCAAAAAGACCCTAAAGCTTTAAAACAGGCAAGCAAAACAGAAGAATTACCTACACCGGAAATTCAAAAAAATCTTGTTTCTCCGTCAAAACCATCTGAATCAAATCAAAAGAAAAATTCATATGAATTTGATTACAATTCAAATGAAAATTTTTCAATGGGAGACCTTCTTGATCAAGAGACCTCTAATAAATTCAAAAGCAATCAATCAAGTTTCACTGAAAATAATTTCCTAGAAAGAAGCGTAGATGATTTTGATTTTGACGAAGATGCATTCTTAGCAGCTTTAGATGAGAACGAGCCTATTGGAATGACTGGTGAAATTGCGAAAGGAAAAGTTATTGGAATTGAGAGTGATGGGGTGTATGTAGATATTGGTGGGAAAGCACCAGGTTTTATGCCTAAACACGAATGTGGCCTTGGAGTAATAACCAATCTCAAAGAACTTTTCCCCAAGGGGGTTGAAGTGGAAGTATTGGTCACAAGGGAACAAAACGCTGATGGAATGGTAACTATCAGCTGTAGAGCACTGGCCCTTAGAAAAAGCTGGGAAACAGTTCTTCAATTTGCTAAAGACTCTAAAGTCGTACAAGTAAAGATAAATGGCTTTAATCGTGGAGGCTTAACCTGCGATATAGAAGGTCTTCGAGGTTTTATTCCTCGCTCTCAATTGAATGACGGAGACAAACATGAAACCTTAGTAGGCAAAACATTAGATGTAGCCTTCATAGAAGTTTCTCCTGATAATCGAAAGCTTATCCTATCTGAAAAAAAAGCTGTTACTGCAGCAAAATTTGCTCAATTAGAAATTGGTCAACTTGTAAAAGGAAAAGTATTAGCAGTCAAACCTTATGGATTTTTTGTTGATATAGGAGGTATTAGTGGATTACTTCATCAATCAATGATTACAAATGGAAGTCTTAGATCCCTTAGAGAAGTTTTCAATCAAGACGATGAAGTAAAAGCAGTAATAACTGATTTAGATCCGACCAGAGGTAGAATTGGATTAAATACAGCTCTATTAGAAGGTCTACCTGGAGAAATTCTTATTGACAAAGAAAAAGTTCTTGCAGAAGCAGAAGAGCGTGCCAAAAAGGTAAAAACTCTACTCAACCCAAAAGAAGACTTGCCAATTAAATAATGACCTCTTCCTTTGATACTCCAAAAAAAATAAGTCAGAAAGTCGCTGATTGGGAGCTTGACTTTTATTCTCGACCGATTTTAGAAAATGACGGAAAAAAAAGATGGGAATTACTAATTTCTAGTACAGAGAATTTTTCAGGAGAAGAAACTTTCCGATGGGAAAAAAAATGTCCTGCAAATGAAGTTAATTCAATCTGGTTAAACACAGCATTAGTTGAAGCCATGAAAGAGGCTCAAAGCAAAGGCTGGGAAGTCCCTAAAAGATTAAGGTGCTGGAGATCATCTATGAAAACAATGATCAAAAAAGCCTCTGAAAAAATCGGCATAGAAGTTATTGAAAGCAGGAGGACCTATTCCCTTCTTGAATGGATGAATCAAAGAGAAAAAGATATATATCCAAATGAACCAGGCTATATCTCTGGCCCTATAGCACCTGATTCTTCTTATACGCAAATTTCCAATCAACCTGAACCACTTCCAGAACCACTAAGAGGTGATGCTTGGAGTTTTTCTTCTCTACCTATTGGAAGCCTCCGTGAAGCAGATCAATGGCCAATGGAATTCAATTCATTAATTCACATTAAAGAGTCTCTAAACGAAAATATTTCAATCCCAGGCCTACGATTATTCAGTAAAACCAGAGCACTAGCATTGTCAGCTTGGCTGAGTGGGATAGAACCTGTAAAGCTTTTAGTTCAAAACAATCAACTCGTTCTAGAAGCAGGTCAACAGGAAAGATGGCTTGTTACTGACATGGATAAACAATATGCTGAAAAAGTTAACCTATGCTTGCAAAAAGGAAAAGAAGATGGAGATGGTATTCAATTTATTTCAATACAAAAATCTCCTGAAGATGAAAAGTTCTTTGGTTTTTGGATGCTTAAAGATTTAATTTAATTTAATTTAAAATCAATAGATTATTATCAAATAACTTATCTACTAAATGAGTAAAGGGGAAATATTGACAGAAAGAAAAGGGTGGAGATGGGTAAAAAAAAATGAATTAATATATATACAATCCCTTTTGCTATTAGAAAATAATTTTAATCATGCATTCTTTACAAGAATACCAATATATAATGAACCTAAGTATTTAAAGAATGAAGTCAATAAATCATCTACTATTCATTTTTGTATTCAAAATCACGGCAAAGAAATTGTCATGGCATCTCAAACAAATATTCCTTTTCCTATACAAGCAGATTGCATTCTAAGTGACGAAAATAACCAAGGACTTTGGATTTATACAGCAGATTGTATACCTATTTTATTGGGTGACAAAAAATCAGGTAATGTAGCTGCAATACATGCAGGATGGAAAGGTTTAAGCAAAAATATAATAAGAGAAGCTTTAATTAAAATAGAACAACTTGGATGCAAGAGAAAAGATCTAATAATTGCTTTAGGTCCTGCAATTAGTGGTTCTAATTATCAGGTAGAACTAGATGTAATGACTTGTCTTTATAATAATTTTGGGGGAAGAAGTAATTTCTCAAAAGAAAAGTCAAAGGAATCAATGTTTGCAATGGGATGTATTCAAAATGACAAAAGTTCGAACAAAGTACTTCTTGACATAAGAACATTTGCATACAATCAATTGATTTTGGAACATATAAAGGATTTTCAAATTAGTATTAATAATGATTGTACGTTTAACGAAACTAAATTCTTTTCATCATGGAGAAGAGATCAAACAAAAGAAAGGCAATGGAGTTGTATTGCTTCTAGTAAAAGATAAAAGATAATTAAACCCTACATTCAGAACTGCCAAAACCTAATTCTACCATTTCTTTGCCAATATCCTTGTTTGAGCTAATCCTAATCACTCTTGCAATCAATACTCCGTCAGTCGAACCTCTTGGTAGCAGATTAACTTTTTCTTTTCTAGTCAATGAGCTTTTAAGCCAATTTTCAGCCTCTTCTTTTTTTAGGGGGTTTACATTAAAACAAGCAATTTTTATTGTGTAATTACGGTTATGATCTCCTATCTGAAGAAGAGATGAATTGGTTACCTGTAAAACCTCTGCAGATGAACTAATACAAGGAAAAGAGAAGATACTAATATTTATAATTAAAAGAAATTGAATAATGTTTTTCATTGGACTGAATAACAACCTTATTAATTCACAAATAGTTACGTCTTTTGAACCCACAAAAAATAATCAAACTAATTTTTCGGCAAGCCTACCATTTGAGCATTACTCTTACCAGGAGGAACCATTGGATAACAATTCTCATCTCTTCGAACATGGACATCTATCAACATTGGTCCATCATGAGCAAAAGCTTCTTGTAATTGATCCCTTAAGAACTTTCGTTCTTTAATTAAACAACCACCAACTCCAAATGCCTTTGCCAAAGCCACAAAATCAGGCTCACCATGTAACATGTTTGTTGCTGAATAACGCTCTTCATAAAAACTTTGCTGCCACTGTCTAACCATTCCTTGCCAATGGTTATTAATTATAATTATTTTTGTATTTAATTTATATTGAGAAATTGTTCCTAATTCCTGAATATTCATAAGAATACTTGCATCACCAGCAATGCAAATTACTTGTTCATTTGGCAAAGCGACTTGGACTCCCAAAGCTGCAGGCACACCAAAACCCATTGTTCCTAAGCCAGCACTGCTAATCCAATGTCGAGGGCCATTCCTTAAATATTGTGCCGACCACATTTGATGCTGACCAACATCAGTTGTTACATAAGCATTTGGGGCTAAATCTCTAACTTCTAATAGAACTTCTTGTGGAAAGATATCGCCTTGCTTTTCAGGAATTACAAGCGGGTATTTCTCCTTCCATTTATCTATTTGTGATAACCATTCACTAGTTTTTATATGTACTTTTTTCTGATGAGATAGTTCTAATAATTTTTCTAGGTTTTTCCCTAAATCTCCAAGCACAGCAACATCAGCAATTCTATTTTTATTTATTTCTGCGGGATCTACCTCAAAATGAACAACTTTAGCTCTAGGAGCAAATGTATCTAACTTCCCTGTAACACGATCATCAAATCGAGCTCCTATGGCCAGCAATAAATCGCATTCAGTTACCGCAAAATTTGCATATGCAGTTCCATGCATTCCCAACATGCCAACAGATAAATGATCACGCTCATCAAAAGCTCCTTTCCCCATTAAAGTTGTTGTTACAGGAATGTTATATCGCTTAGCAAGTTCAGATATATTTTCATGCGCACTAGCAGAAATAACTCCTCCTCCAACATACAAAAGAGGTTTTTCTGCTTTTTCTATAAAATTCAATGCATTTAAAATTGTTAAAGGGTCTGCCTTAGGAGAAGGTTTGAATCCTGCAGGGATGATTGAGCCAGGTTCAACTGGGTCATAATCAAAGTACTCTTGACCAACATCTTTAGGTATATCAACCAAAACAGGGCCAGGTCGACCAGAAGAAGCTATAAAAAAAGCTTGAGCAATGACAGATGCTATTTCTGAAGGATCTCTGACCACCCACGAATGTTTAACAATTGGAAGAGTAATGCCAAATATATCTGTTTCTTGAAAAGCATCAGTTCCTATTGCTGGACGAGGAACTTGGCCAGTAATAACAACCAAAGGAACCGAATCCATTTGCGCAGTAGCAATTCCAGTAACAAGGTTTGTTGCTCCTGGGCCCGAAGTACCAAAACAAACCCCAACTCTCCCTGTCGCCCTTGAGAATCCATCAGCTGCATGAGCCCCACCTTGCTCATGTCTTACAAGAATATGCTTTAACCACCCAGCCTTCTCTGCTTTATAAACAGCATCATAAATTGGGAGAATAGCTCCTCCTGGGTAACCAAAAACAGTATCTACTCCATGTCTCCGAAGAGAGTCCATAAGGGCATCAGCCCCTAATGTTTGTTTTTGTTCCTGATGATCTGAATCACCTAAAGCAGGTGAAGAGAACAGGGTCACGGCAGGGAAAGATTTAATATTCTAATTAAATATAAATCCTATATGGGAAATGGTAAAACTGCCTAAAGAAATAATATTTAAAATCATAAAACAAGATGTTTCTTAAATTTCTCTTTAAATGATTAAGTTGATTCAAGAGAGATTTAAGTCAAATCAGGCCTAAATAATGCAAGGGTCCATTGCCAATGATTAATTCAAGAAAACACACAATAAAAACAAACATTGCAACTCTTCCATTCCAGACTTCTGCACTATTATTCCAGCCCCATTGCCATTTTTCTTGTGGATAAAGCTTAACTTTATCAGGTAGTTTAGCCGCTTCATCAAGACTCATATTTTTCTCCTTTAAACAAGAAATAACCAAATCTGCCAACCCATTTATAAATAAAGGATAGGTATCCAAAGCTTTTACACGTCTAAAATTAGTTATTCCTTGATCAAGAGCTATCTCTTTGTATTCAATATCAATTTCCTGTAATGTTTCTATATGTTCACTAACAAAACTAATTGGTACTACAACAATTTCTTTTGTATTTCTATTACCTAAATCCTCTAAAACATTTTCTGTATATGGCTGAAGCCATTCTTCTGGTCCGACTCTGCTCTGATAAGAGAGCGTATAAGAATTACTAAACCCTAAAGAAGTTTCAAGTTGATCAATAATTAATAATGAGCAATCTTCAATCTCATTCTTATAAGGATCTCCAGCTTCTTCAACATAGCTTTTTGGGACTCCATGAGCTGTAAAACATATATGAACTTTTTCAGGAGATTCGCAAAGCAATATCTCTCTTTGAATTAATTCAGCCATAGAGGAAATATATCCAGGGTTATCGAACCAACTTCTAATACATTTAATCGATAATTTTTTAAAATCCTTGTCAAGTTCTCTCAGCCTTCGCAACTCTCTAAAACTGGAACCACTTGTACTAATTGAAAAATGTGGATAAAGGGGAAGCACAACAACCTGATCAATTTCATCTGCCTTAATATCTTCGACTGCAGATTCAGTAAAAGGATGCCAATAACGCATAGCAATGTAACTTGTTGCATCAACACCTCTTTTGCGAAGTTCGCTCTGCAATTCTCTAGCTTGTTGCTCAGTAATTCTTCTTAAGGGCGATCCTCCACCAATTGCTTCGTAAGCCCTTTGAGACTTTGAACTTCTAAGAGTACTTATTAACCATGCAAGAGGTTTTTGAAAAAATGGAATAGGAAGTCTAATGATCTCTGGGTCAGAAAAAAGATTATATAAAAAAGGTCCTACATCTTTAATTCTCTCAGGTCCCCCAAGATTCATCAATAAGACACCTATACGAGCCATTAATGAAAAACTCCTAGAAAGGGGTTGAGCTTATCGCCTAACAACGTCAATGTAGCTATAACTATTTAAATCAATGAGCTTTAGCAGTCAACTATTTAATATCAATAACAAACTTGCCACTCAAGGGATCAAACTGCGCATAGAAAAACGTGGTAATCGACTTGGCTTGAGAGGTCCAATGCCCTGTCCAAATGAATCTAATAAAAAAAAAGATCAAAGAATCAGTTTAGGTCTAACTTCTACCATGGAAGGCCTTGAGCAAGCAGAAAAATTACTCCAACTTGTATATTTACAAATAGAACATAATCAATTCAACTGGAAAAATTGGGGCTCAAAAAATTCTAAAGGCTCTTTTAAAAAGAATTATTCTGATATAGAAGATGCAACCGAGAGATTTAAACAGCATTTCTTCTGTGATACTTTCAAAAGCAAGTCAAAATCTAGTCAACAAACTAATTGGGTCTCTGCATATCAACCCTATATATACAGGTTCAAAGCATTAGCAAAAACAAAACAAGGAAATATAAATCAAGAGCACTTTATAAAGACTTTGACTAGTTATTCAGAAAACAGTCGCAGCAGGCAACAATGTGGCACTACTCTTAAGGCATTTGCCAAGTTTTTAGATATAAAACTCCCTGAAAATTGGAAAGATATGGCCTATGGGTATGGAATGAATAAAGCACAATTTAGAAAACTACCACCCGATAGTCTTATTGAAAAAACATATAATTTGATCCCCAATCCTAAATGGAAATTAGTTTATGGATTAATGGCAACATATGGTCTTAGAAATCATGAAGTTTTCTTTTGTGACCTTTCTTGCTTTAGACAAAATAGCGACCAAGTATTAAGAGTTTTCCCTAATACAAAAACTGGCGAGCATCAAGTATGGCCATTCCCACCAGAATGGATTAAATTATTTAAATTAACTCAACTTTCTGAAGATTCTAATCTGCTTCCAGAAATTAATACTGATTTAACTAAAACCACCTTGCAAAATGTAGGTAGAAGAGTTTCTGAACAATTTAGAAGATATAAACTTCCTATTACCCCTTATGACCTAAGGCATGCTTGGGCAATACGTACAATACATATAGGGCTTCCAGATACAGTTTCAGCTCGAATGATGGGGCATTCAGTTGCTATTCATAATCGTACATATCATCATTGGATTACAAGAAGAGATCAACAGCAAGCAGTTGATAAGGCTTTAGGCAGTAAACTCAGTTAATACTTAAGTCTCAAAATAGATTATGAAAAGTGAGCCTAACAAGAAAAAGTCTGTTCTAATTAATTTAGACAAAGAGTCAAATCAATTAGGGGTTGGAGGTTATTCATCTGAAGAAATAGATGAAGAAAATTACCAAAAAAAAATGCAGCGTCGAAAAGAAGTACAGGGTAAAAGGGTACAAGAACGAAATATTGAAAAAGGATTAATAATTGTTTTCACAGGCCAAGGCAAGGGAAAAACTACTGCTGCTTTAGGAATGGCACTTAGAACTTTAGGTCATGGAGAAAATGTATCAATTATTCAGTTTATTAAAGGCGGATGGGAACCAGGGGAAGCCAAGGCTTTAAAGAGATTTGACAATTTAATTAATTGGCATGCAATGGGTGAAGGTTTTACTTGGGAAACTCAAAATAGAGAGCGCGATAAGAAATTAAGCGAGGAAGCTTGGGAACAAGCCCTTATTTATCTTGGGAATAAAAATCAAAAACTAGTAATACTAGATGAAATTAACATTGCAATAAAGTTGGGATATATATCGCTAGAAGAAGTAATTAAAGGGCTAAGGGCAAGGCCTCCATTAACTCATGTTGTATTAACTGGTAGGAATGCAAAGCCAGAGCTAATTGAGATTGCTGATTTAGTAACCGAAATGAAATTAATACATCATCCATTCAAAGAGAAAGGTGTAAAAGCACAGCAGGGAGTAGAGTATTGAATTTATATTTAGATATAATAGTAACAAAAAACTATTAACATTTTATTATTAAAGAGGAGCATATAAAGGCAATAATCAAATTCATACTTAACTTTTACACCTGAAAAATTAATAAAAAAATCTCATCTGAATAAATTTCCATCCCTTTAGTTGTCCTCAAAATATAAAAAAGCAATTAAAAATCAATTTGATCTATGCTGACTAGCAAATCAATACACTCTTTAAGCTAATCATAGATATCTTGCTACTGTCATCTAGGTATTGATTTTCAATGGCTTACTCACGTGTCCTTTTAAAACTTAGCGGCGAAGCTCTAATGGGGAGCAAGCCATATGGAATTGATCCCGCCATTGTTCAATCCATAGCACAAGATGTTTCCAAAGTTGTTGAAAAAGGAACGCAATTAGCCATCGTGGTTGGCGGAGGAAATATATTTCGAGGTCTAAAAGGGTCTGCTGCAGGAATGGATCGTGCAACTGCTGATTATGTAGGAATGCTTGCAACTGTAATGAATGCAATAACATTACAAGATGGATTGGAAAGAGCAGGGGTAGAAACACGCGTTCAGACCGCTATAGAAATGCAACAAATCGCTGAACCTTATATACGTCGAAGAGCAATTAGACATCTTGAAAAAGGAAGAGTAGTTGTATTTGGTGGAGGTTGCGGGAACCCTTTCTTTACAACAGATACAACCTCCGCGTTAAGAGCTGCTGAAATTAATGCTGATGTCATATTTAAAGCAACAAAAGTTGACGGTGTATATAGCAAAGATCCAAAAGAATTTACTGATGCAATTAAATATGAAACTCTATCTTTTCAAGATGTACTCAGTAAAGAAATAGGTGTAATGGATAGTACTGCAATTGCCCTTTGCAAAGATAATGATATCCCTATAGTGGTTTTTAATATTTTTGAACCTGGCAATATTAATAAAGCAGTAGCAGGAGAAAAGATAGGCTCTAGGATAGCTAATTCCCGCTAATATTTATTTAAACTATACTTTTCTCCAAAACTATATAGGAACCAAATGATTACTAAAGAGCTAGAAGCAAACATGATTAAATCCGTTGAGGCTTCACAACGAAACTTCAATACAATAAGAACAGGCAGAGCAAATACATCACTTTTAGATCGTTTAACAGTTGAATATTATGGAGCAGATACTCCCTTAAAATCATTAGCCACTCTTTCTACACCCGATTCACAAACTATTTCTATTCAACCCTTTGATATCAGTTCTCTATCACTAATAGAAAAAGCCATATCTCTTAGTGACCTTGGATTTACACCAAATAATGATGGCAAGATAATTCGAATAAACATCCCTCCACTGACTGAAGAACGAAGAAAAGAATTTTGCAAGCTAGCTTCTAAATACGCTGAAGAAGCAAAGGTCTCTCTTCGCAATATACGAAGAGATGCTATAGAAAAAATAAAAACTGCTGAAAAAGAAGGAGAAATCTCTAAAGATCAAAGCCATGACCAACAAGAAACTGTTCAAAAGTTAACTAACAAGTTTATTAACGAAATAGAAAAAAACCTTTCTAAAAAAGAATCAGAAATTCTAAAAGTTTGAATTTTACTGAAGTTGCAGTTATAGGCGCAGGGGCTTCAGGAGCTTCAACAGCATTTCACTTGGCCAACAAAGGGATTCAAGTAACTATTCTAGAAAAACAACCAAGTCATCTTTTAAGACCTTGTGGCGGGGGGATGGCTGCTTCAGTTCAAAAACTTTTCCCCTTTTCACTAAATGAAGTTGTTGATGAAGTAATTAAAAAAGTTGAATTTAGCTGGTGTTTATCAGATACTGTAGTTGCCAATCTGCCAGGATCTTCTCCTTTTTGGATAGTCAAAAGAGAAAAACTCGATGAGCTTTTAACAAAAGAAGCAATTCATAAAGGGGCAAATATAGAGAACTCTTTTGACGCAATAAAAATACAAAAAGTAAACAACATTTGGCGCATCACCTCTACAAATGGTCGTCAAATTGAAGCTAAAATCATTGTTATTGCAGATGGATCAAGCTCGCCTTGGCCAAAGAAATTTAAAATTGGTCCTAAAAATCTCCATTTTGCCACAACAACTTCTGTGAGGTTAGAAGGCAGAGGGTTACTAGAAGAAGGAACTTCAAGATTTGAATTTGGTCTCGTTAAGCATGGATTTGCGTGGGCCTTCCCTTTGAAAAACTCTATAAATATTGGAGTAGGAACATTTATAGGAGATCAAGTTCTAGAAAGCCAAAGAATTCTTGACAAATTACTACCAAATCTAGGTTTTGAATGTAACTCAGGGGTAAGAAAAGATTCTAGACTTCGAGTTTGGAATGGACATAGTGCGCTTCATGGCAATGGAATTGTTTTAGTCGGTGATGCTGCATCTCTCTGTGATCCGTTTCTTGCTGAAGGGCTTAGGCCTTCACTAATAAGTGGTTGCGAAGCAGCAGAAGCAATAAACAATTTCTTAAAAGGCGACACCACAGATCTCAGCAACTACTCAAAAAACATGAAATCAAAATGGGGTGATTCAATGCAATGGGGAAGAAGAATTTCACAAGTTTTTTATAGACTTCCAAAACTTGGATATCAACTAGGAATAAAAAGACCTACAGCACCTCAAAGAATCGCCCAAATTCTTTCAGGAGAAATGGGATATGGAGATATTGCTCAACGTGTAATAAAGCGATTACTTTTACAAAGATAATTAAATCCTAATAGTTTATTTATCTAGCTGATAAAGCAGGAGATCCTTTATTCTCGAGCAAAGAAATTCTTTCAATTAACTGAGCTTCAAGTTGCTTAATTGCCTTAGAAAAATTCACAATCCCTTCTTCTAGCTTCTCATCAGCCATGCGATCTGATTTCAGCATCTTTCTAAAAGAAAATTCATCAAGATGTAACTTCTCTATTGAATTTATTGGTTTTGATGAATCCAATTTCTTTATTAAAATAGCCTCGGTCTTAGACATCTCATCTAAAAGCTTGGGAGAGATAGTTAATAAATCACATCCAGATAATTCAATAATCTCATCAACATTTCTAAAACTTGCTCCCATAACCTCAGTTTTATAGTTATGAAGCTTATAATAATTGAATATCTTAGTTACTGATATTACACCAGGATCCTCTGGGCCAGGATAAGATTGCAAACCAGTTTCTGCCTTATACCAATCAAGAATTCGACCAACAAATGGTGAAATAAGTGTTACTTCGGCTTCTGCACATGCAACAGCTTGAGAGAAACCAAATAAGAGCGTTAAATTACAATGAATTCCTTCTTTCTCCAAAATCTCAGCGGCCTTAATCCCCTCCCAAGTTGATGCAATCTTGATTAAAATACGATCATTATTTATTCCAAACTGATTATATAAAGCAATGATCTTTCTTGCTTTTTCAATTGTTTTATCTTTATCATAGCTAAGTCGAGCATCTACTTCCGTTGATACTCTTCCAGGAATTATTTTAAGTATCTCTTTACCAAAGATCACACAAATCTCATCTAAAGCCTCATCAACCACTTCTTTAACAGAAGCACGCTGTCCTACCTTTTCTCTTGAAGCCCGAAGAGATTGATCTATTAAATCCTGATAAGCAGGTAATTGGGCTGCTGCAAGAATTAGAGAGGGGTTGGTAGTTGCGTCTCTTGGTTTAAAAGTCCTTATAGCTTCCAAATCACCCGTATCAGCAACCACAACTGTCATTGAAGAAAGTTGCTCAAGAAGACTAGGCATAATCCTTACAATTCATACATATAAAAACTAGCGATATTTCCTTATGATTTCATCCTTATATATTTTTTTAAAAGCCTTAACGTTGAGCAGATAAAACATTCTTTTTAGGATTCCCAGGAGGTATTTTTTCAATAACAATCAAACTTTCAATAATTTTTCTGGCAACAGGTACTGCAACAGTTGATCCATAAGCATGATTTTTTTTCGGTCCATCTATGGCTACAGCAACGACAAACTTAGGCTGCTCTATTGGCAGAATCGCAACAAAGCTACAAATTTTAGAGTCATAAGTCTTTCCATCTTTTGTTTGATCAGCTGTACCCGTTTTCCCACCTATCCGATAATTATCAATTTTGGCACCTTTTCCACTTCCATTTTCTACTACTGATTCCATCCAATTTAAAACTGTTTGTGTGACATTAGGACTCAATATTGGATCATTTTGTCTAAATCGATTATGAAATTGGATTGATTCATTAAGAAATTCTTTTTTGATATGTGGACTAATCATCCTTCCTCCATTGGCAATTAGCGCATGTAATTGAACAAGCTTTAATGGTGTTATAGAAAATCCCTGTCCATACGAAGCAACAGCCTGATGAATAGGTTGCTTAATAAATACTTGCTTATCTTTTATGTAACCAGGTACAGCCCCAGGCAAATCAGTTTGAGGAATATTGTTCAGACCTAATTGATGAAGCCATTCCCAATACCTCTCTGGACTAATTTTTTGCACAATATTTACCATCCCAACGTTGCTAGAAACCTCAAGAACCTTTGCATAGTCTAATAATCCATTAGGCTTTTTATCCCAATTTGTTAGAGGCCAACCTCCCACAGTTACTACTCCAGAATCAAAAACTGTTCCATCAGGACTAATCACACCTTCTTCAAGAGCCAAAGCAAGATTAATAGGCTTAAAAGTTGATCCAGGTTCAAATAATTCTTGAACAGACCATTCCTTATACCTAGATGCTGGATAATCCCAGTACTTATTAGGATCATAACTAGGAGTAGATGCCAAGGATAAAATCTCACCATTCTCAACATTCATAACAATTGCTACTCCCTTATCTGCATTCCATTTAATTAATTGTTCTCTTAAGGCTTTAAGAGCTACTTCCTGCAATCGTGCATCAAGGGTTAACCGTAAAAGCACATTGTCAGCATTAAAAACACCTGGCTCCAAATCACTAGGCAAAGGTGTACCATCCCTTCCAAATCTAAAACTTCTAATTTTTTCTCTTCTAGAAAGTTCTTTATTTAAGCTTAATTCTAGGCCAGCTTGTGGTACACGATCATAATCTAAAAAACCAACTACATTTGAGAATAATTCATCTTGTGGATAGATTCTTTGTGGATATGGTTCAAGGTCCAAACCCTCAATGCGTAGCGCACGTATCTCAGAAGCAACATCAGGCTTTAAACCTTCTGCTATTTTCATCCGATAATTCTGATTAGAAAATTGTCTGGATAAATTCTCTGCTGATATAAATAATTTCCCTGCAAGTTTTTCAGCTACCTCGTCAGGTTTACGAATAGTTCCTCGCAAATCTCCTGGAAATCTGAATCGAAAGGGCTGAGCATATAATCGATATCTTTTTTCATCCAACGCTATTAATCTTCCCCTTCGATCTACAATAGATAGTCTTTTAGATATAGGTTGAACTTTCTTAGTTTGATTATCACGAGCCCGAGCTTCTAATGTAGAACCTTCAATTAATTGCAACCATCCTACCCTCCCTAAAAGAGCAAAGAGAGCTAAGCAAATAATATAAAAAGCCAGTTTTAACCTATAAGTTGGTATTGGAGAAAGTGGTGCAACATCTAAACGCTTTTTTATCTTTTTTTGCACTTTTGAAAATCTTATAGCTGACATTATTTAGAAACCCCGAGTTATTGGATAACTAATAGCAGAAAATTTATCTCTGAAAATATTAAACAAACGCTTAGATATTTTCCTTTGTCTAGATCTATCTATATAAATAAGATCACTTGACTTGGTAGCCACCATAAGAGTTGGAGAAAAAACTGTTTTTAAAAAATGCCTTTCTAAAACTGCTGTTGACTCCTCAAGTCTATGCGTTAAGTCTCTTGTAGTTTGTAATCGAGAGAAGTTACGTGTCCATAGATGTTGAGAATGCAATGCCAAGCCAGTCATTAAAGCTCCAAAAAAGATAACCGCCAATAAAGCTCCATCCATAGCCCTATGTAAACTTCCCAACAGAGGATATTTTCTTAGAATATTACGTGAAACGAAATAACCCTTAAACAAAAAGAAAGCCTTTTTTGAATATTTTTTAGATCCATCCCACTTCGACTGAACACCTCTTTCATAAGTCACTTAACTGTAGCAATTAGTTTAGTCAACCATTATCCACTATAGGTGGCAAGTTAAAGTTAAAGTGAATTTAAAAATCTAATATTAACTACTCAAAAGCAACAAGTTTGCAAAGGTAACTCCATTCCATAAAGAATGCATAATCATACAAGGCAAAAGGCGTCCAGAACTTAACCGCAATAAAGCTAGACCAACACCTAAAACAAACAGTGGTGGTGTTTCACCAACACTTAAATGAGCTAAAGCAAAAACCAAAGCACTAACTATTACCGCAAAAATCTTACCTTTTTGATTAACTAAAACTGGCAAAAAGACTCCTCGGAAAACAAATTCCTCAAAGACAGGAGCCATAAAAACTGTTGTAACGAAAAGGATCGATAATGACCAAAAACTTTTATTGCTTAATACCATTTCAAGCAAAGGATTGCTACCTCCGGGGTCTCCAAAAAAGAATGTCGTGAGCCAACTTGCTAATAAAACAAACGGGAGGACCATAAACCAACTTTTAAATGCTTGAAAAATTGACTTCGGAATTAAATTAAGTCCCCATTGCATAACTCCATCTAAAGGAGCTTCAAGTTTTGATATCGCTTTTATCTGCTGCCAAAGAATAAGTAATGGAGGTAATGTCATCACACTATATCCAACAAAAACTTTAAAGGATTCTTTAGTAGGGCTAACAATTCCTTGAGTAATGAAATCACTAAGAGGAATAGCAATAAAAGGAGACATAAGCTCCCCTAAAACAACAAAACCTCCAGCTATAAGCAAAATCATATCAACCAACGAAAGAGGCAACGAAGATATTGCAGGCCATACATGATTTTTTCTACCTATAAAACGAATAAATTCCCAAAGAACTAAAGCAATTCCTAATAAAGTTGCCAATAAAGGTAAGACTTGACTCACAAACAATCTAATAGCCATTCGCTGGGAGATCATTGAGTCAATGCAAATATCTGACGGAGCTCCTACTGAAAGACAGGACAATTGATATAGCAACGGATCACTTTTAATGAATTTTATTTCATCAACTAATAAAAGAGGGTCTCTTTTCTGATCAAGACTTTCTAAAATCTTATTTTTTACCAAATCCAAATTCTCATCTTGGAAATCCACTTCTAGAAGAGAGCGGTCTTTTGTATTCGGTCCTTCAATCGCAAACAACAAAAGTCTCTCTCTCTCTTTTAGTTGAGTAACATCAAACTCCTGCAAAGTATTTTTTAGTTCCAATGAAGGATCTATACCCACAAACAAGGGTCTAAAAGTCTTAGGTAACGACGGTGAAGCAAGAACGGCAATCTCTTTTTGATTCAAAGCAAGCTTTGGGCTAACAGAAGGTCGATCAAAACTTTCCTGAAGTCCTTGTTGCCAAACTAAAATTGTTAGCAAAAGTGAGAAAATAGCCACTAAGACTTTCCAGCCAGGAGAGGCTTTTTGCATAAGAAGATTCACTCAAAGAAAAGAAATGAGCACAAAACAACTCTCATCTCACAATCAAGATTAGGTTGAGAGGGTATCCATAGTATGAATTCGTAAAAAACCTCTGCCAATGACCTTACGCCTTCTATTAATTCGCCATGGGTTAAGTACCTATAACCTTGAAAAACGGATACAAGGACGAAATGATCTCTCAACGCTTACAGAGAAAGGAATTCTCCAAGCTGCAAAAACTGGGTTGGCATTAAAAGATTTAAATATTGACGCAATTTACAGTTCACCACTTAAACGAGCAGCAGATACAACAAAAGAATTATCAAAGCATCATCCCCAGATCACCACTGTTTTTGATAATGATTTGCTAGAGGTAGACTTAGGTCCATGGAGTGGACTAACAGTTCATGAAGTCAAAGAAAAATTTCCTGATCTATATTTAACCTGGAAAGATTCTCCTAATGAACTTACTCTTCAAAATGAAAATGGAAATAGCTATAAGCCTATTGAAGAATTAATGCACCAATCAGAAAATTTCTTGCAGAATCTATATGAAAAATATAATCAAGATGAAGATAAGAACATAGTTATAGTTGCACATAATGCAATTCTTCGTTCTTTAATATTAAAGATATTAAACAAACCAAATATTGGATATAGAAGAATCAAATTAGATAATTCATCAATCTCGATTTTCAATATAAACTCTTATAAAAATAATGAATATGATGTTCAAATACAAACTCTAAATAATACAGCGCACCTTGAACAAAAACTATCTCCAAAAGGGAATTCCGCTCGAATTATTCTTGTTAGGCATGGAGAAACAGATTGGAATAAAGCAGGTCGATTTCAAGGACAAATAGATGTCCCACTCAATGAGAAAGGTAAGCAACAGGCTATATCGGCAGGTAATTTTTTAGAGGACATAGTTTTTGACCAGGTTTTTTGTAGCTCTATGTCAAGGCCAATTGAAACGGCACAAATCATTTTAAGAAATCATCCCCCAATTACAATTCAAGAACAAAAAGGACTTATTGAAATTGGCCATGGACTGTGGGAAGGCAAGTTAGAGTCTGAAATCTCTTTAAATTGGAATGACTTATTAACCAAGTGGAAACAATCTCCACAAAAAGTTCAAATGCCTCAAGGGGAGAACATAGAAGAAGTGTCCAAGAGAGCCATGAAAAGTTGGAAGCTTATTTGTAAGAAGCTTTCGCCTCATGAAACTGCTCTTGTTGTCGCTCATGATGCAGTCAACAAAACAATTATTTGCAACCTCCTTGGGCTTTCAACTTCAGATATATGGAAAATCAAGCAAGGGAATGGTGGCATTACAATAATCGACTTAAAAGCAACACAAGATGATCTTGACGTAATCACATCTCTAAATATCACCTCCCACTTAGGAGGTGTAATTGACAAGACAGCTCAAGGAGCACTATAAATTCATGTCTAATTCATATCTATTTGACCCTATTCAAATCCTTTACGGTCCTGACAAAAAGTTAGTTAATGATGCCGTCTTAATTACCAATAGGAAAATAAAATCCTTTGGGGAAGATGCGCGTAATTTAGCCAAAAAATTAAATATAAAAAGAACTAATGCACAAAGTTGGATTTTTGCACCTTGTTTAGTAGATCCTCATTCTTTTCTAGAGAATCACTTCAATAGCAACATAGAGACATTATCAAGTTTGCGAAGGAAAGCGGCATATGCTGGTTACGGACAAATTGCGCTTCTTCCCAAAAGCATACTGTGGAGAGACCTTGCTGAACATTTACAAGGACTATTAAATCCTCAGGGAAATGTTTTCATTCATCTTTGGGGTGGCTTTAGCTTGAAAGGCGAAGGAAAAGTATTATCTTCACATCAAGATCTACTTAATAATGGTGCTATTGGTTTAGCTGATAACGACTTCATCATACCTATAGATTTATTAAAAAAAGGACTTTTACTAGCTGAATTAAAAGATAAGCCTCTTCTAATAGCACCAAGAGATCCATCCATTCAGGGGGATGGGATTGTGAGAGAAGGAGTTGAGGCGCTTCGTTCAGGTTTGCAGCAAGACCCTACAGATAGTGAAATCATTCCATTAAATCTTTTATTGGCATTACAAAAACAACATCCTGAAGCATCGATAAGGTTAATGAACTTATCTACTGCTGCTGGAATTTCGGCTTTAAAACATAGTAATCCACGACCAATGGCTAGCGTATGCTGGTGGCATCTTATAGCAGACCAAACAAAAGTCTCTTCAACAGAATTAGGTATAAAAGTATTACCTTCTCTGGGGAATGCTAATGATAGAAAAAAACTTATCGAAGCACTTCAAGAAAGAATCTTAACGGGTGTATCTGTAACTGGAACCCCATTAGATGAACTTGAGACATTAAAGCCTACTGGTGAGAGAAGGCCAGGTTTAAGTGGGCATAACCTAGTACTTCCTTGTTTGTGGCATGAATTAGTAGAAAAGTCTCAATGGACTGTTGAACAATTATGGGAAGCAATTAGTTTCGGCCCATCTAAACTATTGGGACTAGCTCCTGAAACATTAAGCACTGAAAGTTATCGTTGGCTTTGTTTTGATCCACAAGGGAAGTGGGAGCAAACATCTGATAGACAAAGCCATTGGGGAGAACCATATTCTTCTAATCAACCCTTTAAAGGAAAGCAAATTACAGGGAAAATTATTGATTGTGGGCTCATTGAATTTGATTCAGGTTCCCAATCCTATTAATAGGCCAAAACCTCAAAACCGCCCTACCTAAAATCTGTTCTTCAGGTAAAAACTTATTCCCTGGCCAATACCTCCCATCCCAACTATTAGATCTATTGTCTCCTAAAACCAAAACATGCCCAAGAGGAACTTTTGTTCTTAGAAAGCGACAGTTCATAAAATTAGTATTTTCCGAGGAACAGTAATTCGTCACATATGGCTCATTAACAAATTCATTGTTTATAAACACGCGCCCTTGAGAATTAATAACAACATCATCACCACCAACAGCAACAACACGTTTTATATATGCATAACAGGCTTTGTCAACTATCCCTGGTATGAGGTTAAAAAGAGGAAAACTAACTACAGCACACTTAAGAGTTGAAGGAAGAGGACTAGCTCGATCTGCTATCAAACTCTCATTAAAGGAATGAGGAGAATTAAATACAACGATTTCCCCACGTTGAGGAGTTCGGCTTAAATAAGTAAGCTTCTCTATAATAAGCCGATCATTAATTTGAAGAGTAGGCAACATTGATCCTGAAGGGATATATCGTGCTTCAGCAATAAATTGCTTTACTCCTGCATATAAAGACAATGCAAAGAATATGGGCCCAAACAATTCCCAAAAAGAAGCCCATAAGCTAATCTTCTTACTCTGAAGAGATGAATTTGTTCTTAAATTCTTATCTTTAGAAAAGTCAGCCAACGTTATTAATGAATTCAATTACTTACCATAGTCACATATTTTAGATCTATCTAAGTTAAAAGGGACTTTACATAATTATGGCTATACCACGTTGGCAAGAAAGAAATCAGGAGTCTGAGAGTGTGTCCTGGAAAGTCTGGGAAAAGCTTCTAGCTTTCATTGCAATTATCAATCTTGGTTGGATTCTTTTTGACATTAGCTACATTCCTTTAAGGAGTTTTTGGCTAAATAGAAGTATTTATATAACTAATTCCTCATCAATATCTTTAAAATGGATTCCTAACATTACTGATGCTTATGACAAAATCAAGGGGATAAAGACTGATGAAAAGAGCAAGGAAAATCAGATTATTTTCAAAGCCCTTAGTAAAGAAATAAAAAATGGAGACCGCACAGAAAGCAATTTAGTACAGCAATTGTTGAAGCAGTATGAGTCTTCTACAATTGATTTACTAAAATCATTGCCCAGTCGATTGCCTGATAGTGTTAACAAAGTAGAAACAATAAAAACTCATCTATATGAAAGATCAGAAGAATCAAACTACATAATTGGAATCAAGAAATTACTGAGTAAAAATTATATTTCTAATGATCAGCTAAAATCTGAGTTACTCTTTTGGGAAACAGAGATACTACCTTTAATTAGAACAAATTATTCAAGAATAATTAATCAAAATGGAACCTATATGCAGTCATCATGGAAAATAGACTTTCCTTTCCAAATTCTTTTCTTAATAGATATAATCCTATCTATATATAAAACAAAGCGTAAATTTCCAAAAATTAAACTTAGCAATGCAATCTTAAAAAGATGGATTGACTTACCTCTTCTTTTACCATTTATGAGGCTATTAAGATTAATCCCAATAACAGAAAGAATATCAAAAGCTAAATTAATACAATTCGAACCAATTAGGGCGGTTATAAGTCAGTGGGTAGTAGCATTAGTAGCTATTGAAATAATAGAAATTCTAACTTTTAGGACAATTGATTCAATACAAAATATAATTAGATCTCCTATTCTTCCAGAAAAAATTAGAGGTCTATGTAGTTATCAATCTATTCAGAAGAAAGAGACCTCTGAGATATCAGATTTTATAAGGATATGGGTTCCATTACTTCTCAAAAAGATAGGCCCTAATATGCGCCCTCAATTAATATCATTATTTGAACATGCTATTCAAAGAAGTCTTGAAAATAATTCCTTCCCCAAAGTACTAAAAAATAATAAAATCATTGAGATTGCAGAGTCAACAATAAGTATACAAATGGCCTCAAGCTTAGTAGATACAATAATTGAATGGTCAAAAAATACAGGTACTGAGATTTCTAAAAAAGACATAGTGCTTGAAGCTCTAGCTCTTAAAGTAATAGATCGTTTCTGGGAGGAGATTGCTTCATCATTAGAAGACGATACTTTATTAAAAAATAGTCAATTCCTTCTAACTTCAATACTTGAAGAGTTTAAATTACTAAGTCTTAATGAATTCACAAGTCAAGACAGTATGAATAAAGTAATTAGTGAATTAGATGACTTTAATTCAAAAAGAAACTTTCCCACTTAGATTCATTAAATCCAACTATTATTTCACCATTAGTATTTACAACAAAAGGTCTTTTAATCAACTTGCTATCTTTTGAAAGCAATTCAATCACCTCACTATCTTTCATTCGTTTAATTAATTGTGCCCCAATATTTCTATAACTTTTACCACTAGTATTTAATAGATACTTTCTATCACCCAATTGCTTTACTCCTTCCTTAATAAGACTTGAAGGAGGAGGACATTTAATTATATCTATTATCTCATAAGCAATACCATTTTGGCTAAGCCAACTCAATGCTTTTTTACAACTTCCACAAAGGGAATAACTATAAACTTTAATTAACACTTGATTAGCCATAAAGAAGAACTAACGCAAATATATACTAATTTCTAAAAATTATAGAATAATTATTCATTTAGACTTATTTTTTTTTGCCTTGATACATTCTTTTAATAGATCTTCTACCGCATCATGATCACGCCAACCATCAATCAATACAACTCTACCTTCTAAGCTCTTATAAGTTCTAAAGAATTCTGCTACATCTTCAAGTTGATTGGGGGCAATTTGGCGAATACTAGTAATATCTTTCTGACGTGGATCTGCAACAGGCACACATAATAACTTGCCATCATAAGCACCTTCATCATGCATATCTAATAGGCCAATAGGTCTGGCTTTAATTAAACAACCAGCAAATGTTGGCTCTTGCATAATAACCATTGCATCTAAAGGGGCACCATCTTCAGCAAGAGTATTTGGAATAAAGCCATAATCAAATGGATAACGAACCGATGAATGAAGAACTCGATCTAGAGCCATGATTCCTGCTTCTGCGAAGTATTCGTATTTATTCCTACTACCAGCAGGTATTTCTACTACTAAATTGACTAATCCAGCAGAAGGAGCAGGTGATAAAGGGTTTAAATCCATTGTTTGTTATGACTGTAGAACAATTAATTAAGTTAATTTTCCTTAAGAAAACAATAAAAATCAATGGGGATTTAAATTCCATAATATCAAAAGCTATTGTCTTAGGTTAAAAGGATAAGCGATCTTCTTAAAAAATTAAATAAGGCAAAATTAAATTATTAATAGAAAAATATAATTTACAAAAATATTAGGATTAATTTAATGCGACTATGAATAATTCTCTACAATTTATTAATCAATCTAAAAAATAAAGGTTATTTGTAAATCTTTTCAGATTATTTATTCAACCCATCTAGCTTAATTCTTATAGACTTTAATTCATCAAGAATTAATAGCAAAACCTCCTGAGTCGCAGTAGATGGAGAATTAAGCACTTCTACATTAACCTCTTTTATTCTAAGAATGTCTTTGGCAAACCTAGCCACTTCGTTGGAGTGGAACAAAAGCGGGTCTTTTTGATCACTTCTGAATTCAGGGTTTAGCTTTCTCGGATTAAAAGGAGGGTTAAGATTACGTGGGTCAGTATTTGTATATCTATAGACAGAGGCTCTAGATCGATTCAATGATTTTTGGACCTCATCTATGCCAACAAGAGAGTCTTGGGCTGAGTTGAAAGATGATGCTTCTGTATCCACACCTGAATAGTCAGAAGAAGACTTGAATGACGAAGAATCTAATTCCCCCCTAAACATATTTCTACTAAAACCATAAAACCTTGTCAGAAAATAGCAGATCCATCAAAAGAGTTCTACAGACAATCCTATGGTCATGACAGTTTTGTAATTGGAAGCCACGAGGGAGATTATTGTTAGTCTCTAAGTATTCATATCAAAGGAGAATCTCTATGCGCGTCTCCCGCCTGTTGCTGGTGACGCTGCGGGATACACCCGCCGACGCCGAAATAGTTTCACATCAACTGCTTGTCAGAAGCGGATTTATCAAGCGTGTTACTTCAGGGATATATGCTTATATGCCATTAATGTGGAGAGTAATTAAGAAGATTACTTCAATTGTCCAAGAAGAATTAGATGACAGGGGGTGTCTCCAAACACTTTTACCACAATTACATCCTGCAGAGTTATGGCAAAAAACTGGTAGATGGGATAGCTACACAGCTGGTGAAGGCATAATGTTTAATCTTAAAGATAGGCAAAATAGAGAACTTGGCCTTGCACCAACTCATGAAGAAGTAATTAC
This sequence comes from Prochlorococcus marinus str. MIT 0918, assembly GCF_027359415.1. Lineage (NCBI taxonomy): Bacteria > Bacillati > Cyanobacteriota > Cyanophyceae > Synechococcales > Prochlorococcaceae > Prochlorococcus > Prochlorococcus marinus. The sequence goes on along the minus strand of NZ_CP114780.1, from coordinate 1,736,759 downwards.
AAAAATAGCAGGGGATATTTTGCAATCTTATAAACAACTTCCTGCAAACCTTTATCAAATTCAAACTAAATTTAGAGATGAAATTAGGCCAAGGTTTGGCCTAATGAGAAGCAGAGAATTTATAATGAAAGACGCTTATTCGTTTCATTCAAATGAGTTAGATCTGAAAAATACATATCAAGAGATGAATAATGCTTATGAAAAGATTTTTAAACGATGTGGTCTTGAAATAGTAGCTGTAGATGCTGATAGTGGTGCCATTGGCGGGGCAGAATCAAGAGAGTTTATGGTTACAGCAGAGGCAGGTGAAGATCTTATATTAGTAAGTCCAGATAAAAAATATGCTGCCAATCAAGAAAAGGCTATATCTCATCCAAATGAAGCTCAAAAGCTTAGACTTAGTAATTCTAAGCTTATAGAAACAAAAGATCAAAAAACAATAGAAGATCTTTGTAAAAATAACTCTTTTGATCAGACTCAAATAGTAAAAGTAATTATTTTCATAGCTACTTTAGAAGGCAATATAAAACAACCAATACTAATAAGTATTAGAGCTGATCAGGAGGTTAATGAAGTAAAGCTCAGCAATGCAATAAGTCAACATCTAAATAAATCTTTACTTAAACTCACAGCCACTTCTAAAGAAGATTTGGATTCTGAAGGGATAAGTGAAATACCTTTTGGTTATATAGGCCCAGACTTGGATGACTCTTGTTTAAAAACAGCAATTAAATGGAATAAAAAGTTTATTAGATTAGCAGATCATACAGCGCTAGATTTAGAGTCTTTTGTTTGTGGATCAAATAAAACTGATTACCATAGAGCATTTGCTACATGGTTATCTCTTGGAGGAAAGCCTCATGGAGTTGACATTAGAAAAGCAATGGCAGGAGACAAATGTATTCATGATTCAACACAGAAACTTACACAAAAAAGAGGTATTGAAATAGGGCATATATTTCAATTAGGTCGTAAATATTCTTCATCAATTGAAGCTACTTTTACAAATGAATCTGGGTTTGAAGAACCTTTCTGGATGGGATGCTATGGAATAGGAATATCAAGGCTCGCTCAAGCTTCTGTAGAACAGAATCATGACGACTCAGGGATTATATGGCCCATAACAATTGCTCCCTTTGAAGCAATTGTATTAATAGCAAATATGAAGGACGATAATCAAAGAAAATTAGGTGAAAGTATATATCTGAAGCTTATGAAACAGGGTATTGACGTGATAATAGATGATAGGGATGAAAGAGCAGGTGTAAAATTCAAAGATGCAGATTTGATAGGTATACCATGGAAAATAATTGCAGGGAGGGACTCAGCTTCAGAGAAGGTGGAATTAATCAATAGAGCTAATAAGGCTTCACAAGTACTCAATTATGAAGAAGCGATTTCACAATTAATCAAAGAAATTCATCAGCAAAAAAATCGATTTTGACTTACTCTCTATGAAACTAGATTTACTTACTAAATACAACATGTATGAAAGCCTTTCTCAGTACTTCCAAAAGTTCATAAGAGTTTCATTCTCTCTTTTAATAGGTCTCTTGATTGTCTTACATCCTTTTGGACAGACTGTCACAGCTGAAAAGCCTTCTATGTCAGGTGACTTTGTCAAAGATACAGTCTCAGTAGCTCAAACTCTAAAAGAGACAATTGCTTTGCCAACTGAAGATGTAGACAAGCAGTTAGAGGCTAAGGATCAAGCACTAGGGTTAATTACCGCTTATATCTCGAGATATAGGAATCGACCTCAGGTCAATAGTTCCTCATCTTTTACGACAATGCAAACTGCCTTGAACTCAATGGCAGGCCATTACAAAACATTTTCTAACAGACCTTTACCAGAGAAGTTAAAAGAGCGTCTAAATAAAGAACTATCAAGAGCTGAGAAAACAGTAGTAAAAGAAATTCAAACGTAACTTTTAAGTCATTTAATTGACTTAACCATAAAAATCGAAAATTGTTGTAAACTCTGGATTTAAACGGTTTCGTACCGTAATTTCATTGGCAAACGTTGTCGTCATAGGTGCTCAGTGGGGTGATGAAGGGAAAGGTAAAATCACCGATCTTCTAAGTCGCTCTGCTGATGTTGTTGTTAGATATCAAGGAGGCGTCAATGCTGGTCATACCATTGTTGTTGAAGACAAGGTCCTTAAGCTTCATTTGATTCCTTCAGGAATCCTTTATCCAGATACCATTTGCTTAATAGGTTCTGGAACAGTTGTCGATCCAAAAGTGATGCTTGAAGAAATCTCAATGTTGAAAGAAAATAATATTGATATCTCAGGTCTAAAACTAGCTTCAACAGCACATGTGACCATGCCATATCATCGTTTAATTGATATGGCAATGGAGGAACGAAGAGGTGCAAAAAAGATAGGAACTACTGGCAGAGGGATTGGGCCTACTTATGCTGACAAAGCACAAAGGAGTGGAATAAGAGTTATAGATTTACTTGATGAAACTAAGCTCAGAGAATCAATAGATATACCTTTAAAAGAAAACAATGCTTTACTTAAAAAGATTTATGGTAGAGAAACTCTCGACAAAGAACTAATTATCAAAGAATATCTCGGATTCGGAAAACTTCTAGAGCCTCACGTTGTTGATTGCACGAGAATAATTCATCAAGCATCAAGGAGAAAAAACAATATTCTGTTTGAAGGAGCCCAAGGAACTCTTTTAGACCTTGATCATGGGACTTACCCATTTGTAACCTCCTCCAATCCTGTTTCCGGAGGTGCATGCATAGGTGCAGGAGTAGGCCCAACACTTATTGATAGAGTAATAGGCGTTGCTAAAGCTTATACAACTAGAGTGGGTGAGGGCCCATTCCCAACCGAACTTAGTGGGAAAATCAATGATCAGTTATGCGATAAAGGCGGTGAGTATGGAACAACAACTGGAAGAAGAAGAAGATGTGGATGGTTTGATGGGGTTATTGGTAAATATGCCGTAGAGGTCAATGGACTAGATTGCCTTGCTATTACGAAATTAGATGTACTTGATGAACTTGAAGAAATTAAAGTTTGCACATCTTATGAACTTAATGGTAAAAAGATTGATTATTTCCCTAGCAGTTCAGAAGACTTTAGCAAATGCAAACCAATATTTGAAACACTACCTGGCTGGAAATCTTCAACAGCTAATTGTAAGAATTTGGATGATCTTCCTGAAGCAGCAATGTCTTACTTAAGGTTTCTTGCAGAGCTAATGGAAGTTCCTATAGCTATCGTTTCCTTAGGAGCAAATCGAGAACAAACTATAGTAGTAGAAGACCCCATACATGGACCTAAGCGTGCATTATTAGGAAGTTAAAGTTATTCAATATATTTCTAATGATCATAAGATTTAACCCTCTATATTAATTAATCACAATGAAAACTAAAAAATATGATGTAGTTGGAATTGGGAATGCAATCGTAGACATTCTTATCAAGACAGAAGATTCATTTCTTTTAGAAAACTCATTGCCAAAAGGCAATATGAAACTAATCAATGAAACCGAAGCAGAATATCTTTATTCTAAAAGTGGAGCAGGGATAGAAACCTCTGGTGGGTCTGCAGCTAATACAATTGCAGGACTATCTAAATTAGGAATTAAAACTGGTTTTATTGGAAGGGTTAGAGAAGATCAACTTGGGAATATATTTATGCATGATATTCGTTCTACTGGAGTATTATTTAATACTCCAATTATTAAAGATGGGCCTTCAACAGCTAGATGCCTTATTTATGTTACCCCTGATGCTGAAAGAACAATGTGCACATATCTTGGTGCATCGGTTTTTCTAGACACTAAAGACTTAGATCTATCTTTAGTAAGGGAAACAAAAATCTTATATTTAGAAGGGTATCTTTGGGATCAAAGTTCAGCCAAAAGTGCTTTAGAAATATCCGCAAAGGAATGTAAAGACTATGGGGGCAAAGTAGCATTATCACTTTCTGATTCTTTTTGCATTGAACGTCATAGAGAAAGTTTTAAACGTTTAATAGAAAATCATGTTGATATTATTTTTGCAAACGAATCTGAAATTATTTCACTATACGAATCAGAAGATTTCAAGGCGGCAATGGAAATAATTAGACCCAAATGTAAAATAGCCGTATTAACAAGAGGAAAGGAGGGCTCTGTTATTATTGAAAAAAACAATACTTATTTTATAGATTCTTATAATCTCGGCAAGGCAATAGATACAACAGGTGCAGGAGATTTGTATGCTAGTGGCTTTCTTTATGGTTATACAAACAATAAAGACTTACAAGCATGTGGACAACTTGGAGCAATTTGTTCAGGTCATATAGTTACACAATTTGGTCCTAGATCAGAAGCATCTCTTAGTGATTTAATAAAAAAATATTGCTAGCTAAATATTATTTGAAAGTCATTTCATATAACCATTCTTTATATTCCTTACTAGCACAAGCATTCAAATAAATAATCTCTGGAACTTCATAGCTATGGAACTTTTTTATTAAGTCATTTACCTTATGAATTAGGTCTAACCTTGTCTTGATAAGTAACTGAACTTCATCTCCATTTACTAATTTATCTTTCCACCAATAAATAGAACTTATATTAGAAAAAGTTATGCAAGCAGCTAATTTTTTTTTTAAAATAACTTCCGCTAATTGCTTAGCATTCTTATCATTACTTTCATTAGTTAAAACCAATAGCAGATCATTCTCATTAAAAATCACAGGGGAAAATTATTAATTACTTTAAAATTAAACACTTATCTTAAATACTCAAACATTTCAGAAATAGTATGAAATACACTAACTTCTTTCGACACTCTTGGACGTGAAATCAACCATAAATCAAGTTTTTGTTCTTTAGCAATATTTTGCCAAACCATCTGTGTCTGCCCTTCAGACTGCCTAGCAACCACACCGGTTATCTCCCAATTTCTGCATAGCCCTGATTCAAATTCACCAATAGTTTTACCTAAAAGTGGTTTAAGCACTGCTATATGACTTTCAGGCAATTCACATGCCAAGGCTTTAGTCAATCCTTCAACAGTTGGCAAAACCCTTGCAAAAACAGTTGCGCCTCCTTGAGAAGCTAAATTAATAGCCTCTGGTAGAGATCTTGATCCAATTGCAAATAAAATTCTTTTCCCAGATAAATCAAAATTAAGTAATTCTTCGTAAGTTTTAATTAAAAAGGCTTTTGAGCTAGTTCGACAAGAGCGTTCAAAACGAATTAAAGGCTGATTCAATTCTTGGCAAACTGTCTTGAGATTAGAACTTATTACCGCTGCGAATGGATGCGTAGCATCAATAATTACATCAAATCCCTGTTTTTTTTCCTTAGTTTTTGCCAGGAGTAAACGGATACCATCAGGTCCATCCAAAGCGCCTATCCATAGCGATTCCAAAGGTAAATGGGCATATGACTGAGAAGCCTGGACAGTCACAACGCTTACACTCACTTTCCAACCTTTAGAAATTAAAGCTTTTGCTATCAAAGGGCCTTCACCTGTTCCAGATAACAACCAAATATGTTGGTGGCAATTTCTCCTCATGTGTATCAAGATAACTCTCACAGATTGAAAGAAAAATGAATCACTGCTTATTAGAAGTAATGGTCAAGACTGCCCCGACCATTCGTTACACGCAGGACAGTCAAACTCCCATTGCAGAAATGGAAGTTAGCTTCGAAGGGCTTAGGGCAGATGATCCAAGAGGTTCTATAAAAGCTATAGGTTGGGGGAACCAAGCTCAGACTCTGCAAAACAACGTTAAAGTTGGTGAAAAGATTATTCTTGAAGGCCGATTAAGAATGAATACTGTCCCTAGACAAGATGGGACAAAAGAAAAAAAAGCAGAATTTACTGTTTCAAAAATTCATTCAGATAACTCATCTAATCCATCAGAGCAAAATCCCAATTTAGAGTCCACAACTTCCAATTCACCTAAAGGCCCTAACTCTTCTGAAAAAACTTCAACAACAACTCAACCTAACGAGGCTGTTACGTGGAATGCATCACCTCTAATACCTGATACTGATGACATTCCTTTTTAAAACAACTTTCTGATAATTAACTCCCAAATTGATTAGTTGATGCGGCAAGAAAGTGACCAAGCTCCCTTTCTAAAGCAGCCAAATCATGCCTAAGTTCAGGCCAGCAACCTTTATCAATCTTTTCTAATAACAAAGCCCTATCATTATCCAAAAGAGCTATAAGCTCATGCAAATCAATAGATTGTTTATCTGGTGATGCCATCAATGTTTCTCTCTAAACAAAATTTAAGCCCTAACAAGCCCAAATTACTAAAATGAACAAACTTCCGTCACCTGCAAGTCTAATTTCCATAACAGGTGGAATCCTTGCAATTATAGGACTTATTTCCTATTTCAATGATGCGGCAAACTTAAGCGTTCCTACTTTTTTCTATGGTGTGCCTATTTTACTAATCGGGTTAGCCTTGAAAAATTCTGAGATACCTCCTGCTAAAAGTTCCATACAAAAATCAGACTTAAACAAATTAAATTTAAAAGGACCCAAAGAGCTTTCTAACCTAATTGGCGACGTTACAAGATTCCGCTATGGACAAAGAGCTCATCTTGAAACATCCCTTCAGGCATTAAAGCTTTGGGATGAAAACAAACCTCCACAGCTGCGGGAAATTGAATTAATAGAAAAAAATCAAAAATTTGGTATTCGAATGACATTTTTGTTTTGTGGTGTTCCTATAGAGAAATGGGAAGAAAAAAAAGATCGTTTAGGCAGATTCTTTGCAAGTAATTTAAAAGCAAGTATCACTGCTCCTAACCCTGAAGAAATAATCCTTGAACTTCTTCCAATTACAAATACAACCGACAATGACTAAAACAAATGATATTAAATAATTATTCTTCAGACACAAAAAAATCAATACAGACTAGTCATTGCGATCAAGACTCTATAAGAGTCTCTGTACTAAGCGAAGCATTGCCTTATATACAAAAGTTTTCAGGCCGTCGAATTGTAATCAAATACGGCGGTGCGGCAATGAAGAATGAAAAGCTAAAAGAAGCTGTTTTTAGAGATATTGCATTATTGTCAACAGTAGGAGCTCATCCAATAATTATTCATGGAGGCGGACCAGAAATAAATCAATGGCTCAGCAAACTAAAAATCAATAGTCAATTCCGTGATGGATTACGAGTTACTGATTCAGCAACAATGGATATTGTCGAAATGGTTCTTGTAGGAAGAGTAAATAAGCAAATAGTTAATGGAATAAATAAATTAGGAGCTTCCTCAGTAGGACTGTGTGGAATTGATGGAAGGTTAATTGAGGCACGTCCATTGGGCGATGGGAGTCATGGATTAGTTGGAGAAGTTGCAAGAGTCAACCCAGAAGTTATTGAACCTCTTATAGATAAAGGCTATATACCCGTGATCTCTAGTGTTGCTTCCTCTGAAGTCGGAACCAACTACAACATCAATGCAGATACTGTTGCTGGGGAAATAGCAGCTGCCATTGGAGCTGAAAAATTGATTTTATTAACAGATACTCCTGGTATTTTAGAAAAAGAGAACGACTCCAATACACTTATTCAGCAGATACGTCTATCAGAAGCACGAAAGCTTATAGAAAACGAAATTGTAAAAGGTGGCATGATGCCAAAGACCAAATGTTGTATTCGAGCCTTAGCTCAAGGGGTTTCTGCTGCACATATTATCGATGGCCGCATTTCACATGCCCTCCTTTTAGAATTATTCACTGACAAAGGCATAGGTACAATGATTATTGGACGGGGTTAAATAATGAGTCGGGAAACGACTCTAAAACTAGCTGAAGAAGCTTTAGCCAGAGGTTCTTACCATGAATGTATTACATCTCTAGAAACACTTCTGGAACAAGATTCTCTTCTTACCTCAAATGGAGCAAAATTAGGAATATTAATGATCACAGCTTTAGTAGGCACTGGAGAATCCTCAAAAGCTCTTTCTTATTGCAAACAACTCACAAAACACAAAGATGATTCTATTCGCCAACAAGCTAAACAATTACTCTCAATATTAGCCTCGCCTGAATTAGAGAGGCCTAAAAGCTGGTCAATCGAGATACCTAATTTAAATATTAATAGTTTAAGCAAAAATAAGAATTATATTAATAAGCAGAAGCCAAAGAAAATTGAACCCAAAGCTCCTACTGGGGAGACAAAAGATCTAAAGATAGGGTTTACATTAACAACACTAACAATTCTTTTACTATTAACATTTCTTCTGAGTGGGTGTATGAGGTTTACCACCGAAATTCAATTAAAAGGGGCAGATAAGTTAGCGATAAATTGGTCTATTAAAAGTAATTCTAATAAAATCCTACCTTGGCAAGAAGAATTTATTTCTTCAATAAGAGAATTAACTCCTAAATTAAATATAGAAACTACTGAAGAAGGAATTCAAAATATTTATTCTCAATCATTAAATTCGAAAGATGCAAATATTTTATTAAAGAATACCCTTTTAAGAGCCTCTAATACAGCTGGAGTTGAAATGCCTCCAACAAATATGAATTTGCAGGAAAAAAATTGGCTAATAGGAATACAACAAAATCTTGATTTAAATATTGATCTTACGAAATTCCCAGAGATACCAGGACTAAAAATAGAAGTTAATATTAATCCTTTATCGCCTAAGTCAATTCCTAAAGGCAGCCCAGTTCAACCAACAATTAACGATAAAAACATCAATTGGCAACTTCAATTAGGAAATATAAATAAATTATCTATTCATAAATGGCATTGGAGTCGACTTGGGCTAGGGACTATAGGGATTATTTGCATAATGCTTCTAAGTTTAATTATTCAAAATATTAAGCTTCAAATGGGATTTGGCTTCCCTGAATTGCCTCCATAACAAAATAATCTTTATAATTGAATAGGGTCTGGATCAATAGACAAGCTTATATCTTTAGGAAGACATTTATACAAATCATCCAAACAAGGCAACGGTAATGCACTCAATTCGGGACCGTGCAATAAAAGTTGCCAACGGCTTTTACCTGCAACTCTTTCGACTAATGAAGGAGAAGGACCTAAAAGAATCCAACCAGTTTTGTGACATAAAGGTTTAATATATTCTGCTAATGCTGTTGCAGATGTAGCTGTCAAAGAAGAAGATTCACCTGACAGCCTAAGTAAACATGCTCTGCTATATGGAACCATTCCAGCATTACGTCTTAACTCAGCTTCTTTTTTTAAAAAATTTTCATAACTCCCATCTATCAGATGTTGAATCACTGGGTGTTCTGGAGAGTAAGTCTGTACAAGGACTTTCCCAGGTTTTTCACCTCGGCCAGCACGACCTGCAAGTTGTAAAAACAGCTGCAATGCTTGTTCTTCAGCAAATAAATCTGGACGATGCAATAAGCCATCAGCAGCCAGTACAACAGCCAGAGTAACCTTTGGCAAATCCATGCCTTTAGCAAGCATTTGAGTCCCAATCAGAACATCTGCTTCTCCATCTGCGAACTGTGAAAGCAGCTTTCTATGTCCATCACGGCCCCGGGTAGTATCTCTATCAAATCTTAAGAACCTTAAGTCTTCAAGCTCATTCTCGAGTTGTTCTATTACACGTTGAGTCCCTGCTCCAAATGGTTTAAAAGCATTTGAGCCACATTCATTACATTTAATTCCTATAGCTGCTTGATAATCACACCAATGACATCTCAAGACCTGATGATTATGTCTATTTTTATGAACAGTTAATGATACATCACAATTTGGACATTGAACGACATCGCCACAACTACGACAACTTAGGAAAGTACTATAACCTCTCCTTGGCACCAAAATCACAGCTTGTTCACCCAATTTTGGCAAGGCCGCAAGGCGGTCAATTAAAGGTCTGCTTAGAATTCGTCTATTTCCATCAGCCAATTCCTGTCTCATATCTACAATAGAGACCGTAGGCAAAGGCTTATCTGCTATTCGAGTGGTTAACCGAGCTAAAGAAATAGATCCATTAGGGTAGAGCCTTTTCCAGGTAGATAGTGAAGGAGTAGCACTTCCTAAAACGACTTTTGAACCAATTCTTTGCGCACGTTCCAAGGCAAGCTCCCTAGCATGATAACAAGGCATTGGGTTTTCTTGTTTATAAGAGCTATCATGTTCTTCATCAAGAACGATTAATCCTAAAGGAGATAGAGGGAGAAAGACTGCTGAACGTGTTCCTACTACTACTACTGGGTAAGTAGCTGTTAAGACAGCACGCCAAGTTTTAACCTTTTGACTATCTGAGCAGCTACTGTGATATTCCAAAACTTTAGACCCGAAGCGTTGTACAAAGCGATCAACAAGTTGAGGTATTAGTCCTATTTCCGGAGTCAAAATTAAACAATTTCTTCCTTTAGATAATTCTCTTGCTGCCATCTGTAAGTAGACTTCTGTCTTACCTGAACCTGTGACACCCCATAGAAGTAGTGCTGAACCTGGTACTTGTTTGTCATAAAGATCTAAAGCATTGATCTGTTCATTAGTAAGGGAGCGTTCTTTATTATCTGGGGAAGGATTAATTGCTTGCAGGCCAACCTCTTTTTGGAAATTCAAACAACGTTTCTGACGCCTTACTATCCCCTTTTGCAAACAACCTTTTAAAAATGCTATGGAAAAGCCTTCTAAAAGAAGGTCTTTCTGCCAAGCACCTTTATGTTCAGATAGGAACCGTTGAAGGGCTCTTTGTCTAGGGGAAAGTTTTTCTGAAGAAATATCTGAAGTTTTTAAAAAAAACCACCACAACATTCGAGGCTCAAAATTATTTTTCCTCCCTTTCCCTAGCCAGCCAGAAGGCAAAGCTGCTTTAATCATTTTGAATGAACTGATGTGACATTGAGCTGCTGTCGATTCAATCCATTCACGCCAAGACGGTTCTACTGCGGCTTTCTGCAAAAGCGCATCAATATTGCTTAAGGAATAATTTTCAGTCTGACAATTAGTTTCTTTTGTTGTACCAGGAAGTCCTTCATTAATTTGAACGACAAGTCCATGCATTTTTCTCCCTTTTAATCGCACAAGAACTATGTCCCCAATATCTGTCCCTAAACAATTCCCATCAGCATAAGTAAAGCAACGGCCTTCCCTTCCTACATCTAGCCAAACTTCTATTTCTTTAAAGCCCATAGAGAAACAGTTGCCTACTTTAGAAATTTTTCATAAACTTAAATTGATACAGCAAATAGCTGTTATCTCAACAATACAGAGTTCTGTTCAGAGGGAAGGTAAGAAGCTCAGCTTTTTGGGGGTGCAACCTCAAAAAAGTCAAGCCTGCCTGAGAAAGCCCCTAGCAGCTCTGCAGGAACCACTAAGCCATTTTAATAACACATTTATAAGAGGTTCATTCTTAATTGAAAATATCATTTGCCATTGAGAAGGGTAATTGATGTTTATTGATTATAAAATTCCAACCTCAAAAGAATTGTTATTGAAATTCAAGGTGCTCAAAAGTAAATATCTTTTCTAAAGCACTAACTTCTATCCTTTTGTGAGTTTTTAAATGAGCACTATTATCACCCAAAAAAAAGCTGTTAAAACTGCCAAAGCAAAATTAAATCAAGAGAAAAAGATTTCCTCTACTTCCAATACAAACGAAGTGAGCAAAAAAAAGAAAAAGAAAAAAAGCAGCCCAAACAATAGTGTTAATACTGCAACTTCATCTGAAATTAATGCTGAAGAATTAGATCCTTCAAATCAAAATTTAGACCTTGTTGCTGATGAGCTTCTTCGTGCTAGTGATAGCCAAACTGATACTGATACTGACTTAGATTTAACATCAAGCTCATCTGAGGAAGATTTAAATTTAAGTGATCAAGAAGCAAGAGAAAAAGCACTTGCGAGTATCAAGCTTGGCCCCAAAGGCGTTTATACAGAAGACTCCATTAGGGTTTATCTTCAAGAGATTGGTCGCATAAGACTACTTAGACCCGATGAAGAAATTGAACTGGCAAGAAAAATAGCAGATCTTCTTCATCTAGAAGAACTTGCTCTCCAATTTGAAAGTGAACATGGTAATTACCCTACAAAAAAAGAATGGGCCGCTTTAGTGAACATGCCAATGGCAAGGTTCCGTCGAAGGTTAATGCTTGCACGAAGGGCAAAAGAAAAAATGGTTCAATCAAACCTCCGTCTAGTTGTTTCAATCGCAAAAAAATATATGAACAGAGGTCTTTCCTTTCAAGATCTCATTCAAGAAGGAAGTCTTGGGTTAATTCGTGCTGCAGAAAAATTTGATCATGAAAAAGGGTATAAGTTTTCAACATATGCAACTTGGTGGATCCGTCAAGCAATCACAAGAGCAATTGCAGACCAAAGTCGAACAATAAGGCTCCCTGTCCATCTATATGAAACCATTTCAAGAATCAAAAAAACCACAAAAGTCCTTAGTCAAGAGTTTGGAAGAAAGCCAAGTGAAGAAGAAATTGCCGAAAGTATGGAGATGACCATTGAAAAACTTCGCTTTATAGCTAAAAGTGCTCAACTACCTATCTCACTAGAAACTCCAATAGGGAAAGAAGAAGATTCTCGTCTAGGAGATTTCATTGAATCAGATTCAGAAAACCCTGAATTAGATGTTGCCAAAACACTTCTCAGGGAAGATCTCGAAGGAGTTCTTGCTACTCTTAGCCCTAGAGAAAGAGACGTTCTTAGATTGCGTTATGGACTTGATGATGGACGAATGAAAACATTAGAAGAAATCGGGCAGATTTTTGATGTCACCCGAGAGCGCATACGCCAAATAGAGGCAAAAGCCTTAAGAAAATTACGGCACCCCAACAGAAATGGTGTGCTTAAAGAATATATAAAATAGAAATTTCTAATTTTCCACAGATTTATTTGTGTCCTGCAAATCTATCAACTCAAGCAATCTAGTCCTTTAGGATACTCATCAATTAAATAAACATCAGACTTATAAAGTATCTCTTTGAGAATTAAAATAATGTCACTCAAATGAGTAATGTAATTAAGTAACAAGAATTGCTAATGGCTCTAGATCAAGTGCGTATCGCCTCAAGACGCAGCCAGCTAGCTATGGTTCAAACTAACTGGGTTAAAGAAGAGTTAGGGAAAGCCTTCCCTAATATTGATATTTCAATAGAAGCGATGGCTACTCAAGGAGACAAAATCCTTGATGTAGCTCTTGCAAAGATTGGAGACAAAGGACTCTTCACTAAAGAACTTGAAGCACAAATGCTTGTAGGGCATGCAGATATTGCAGTTCATTCTCTCAAAGATCTCCCTACTAATCTTCCTGATGGGCTAATTCTTGGTTGCATAACAGAAAGAGAGGACCCTGCAGACGCCTTAGTAGTGAACAAAAAGAATGAAGAATATGAACTAAATACTCTCCCTTCAGGATCAATTGTTGGGACCAGTTCCCTGAGACGCCTTGCTCAACTTCGTCACAGTTATCCTCATCTTCTTTTCAAAGACGTTAGAGGCAACGTAATTACAAGATTAGAAAAGCTCGATGCAGGTAACTATGATTGCCTGATACTTGCTGCTGCAGGTCTTACAAGGCTTGGATTTAGTCATCGAATACATCAACTAATTCCAAATGAAATATCACTTCATGCAGTTGGGCAAGGGGCTCTAGGAATAGAGTGCGTACAAGGTAATTCAGATATTCTAAAAATAATCAAATCTTTAGAACATCAAGAAACTTCTCAAAGATGTCTTGCAGAAAGAGCATTTCTTAAAGAATTAGAAGGAGGTTGCCAAGTCCCTATTGGTGTTAATAGCAAAATTGAAGGCGACAACCTTATCCTCACTGGAATGGTTGCCAGTCTTGATGGGACAAAACTTATCCGTGATCAAACCAAAGGTCTTGCTATCAACCCTGAAACAATTGGTATTGACCTAGCTAATACACTTAAAGATCAAGGAGCAATGGAAATTCTTGAAGTTATATTTAAAGAAGCTCGAATATAAAAACAAAAGAAATCAACTGCAAAACTTTTTTAATAAATTCATCTTTAATTTTTCAATTAATTAATTGTGGATCAATTTCAGAAAGATAGCGACTCTCGCAAGTTTTAATAATTTCCACTGCTTTTTCAATACCAAAGAAACCATTAACTCTGCATGTTCCTGGCTTCTTAAGATCTTTATAATGTTCCCAATAATACTTAGTCTCATTAATCCAATGTTCCCCTAATAATTCATAACTTGTGATGTGATCTAATCTTTTGTCATCTGCAATAACAGCAATTACCTTATCATCAACTTCACCTCCATCATCAAAAGTCATAATTCCAATTATTCTTGCTTCAACAATTGATCCTGGAATTAAAGGTTCTGTTACTCCAACAATCTCTATATCTAAAGGGTCCCCATCTTCATCCCAAGTTCTAGGAATACATCCATAGGCAAATGGATAGGCCAAAGATGAATAACCCACTCGATCCAATTTGAGATGGCCTGTTTCTGTGATTAATTCATATTTATTAATTGTATTTGAATTGAGTTCAACGATTGTATTCACTCTTAAACTTGCTTCATCAGCAAAAGCAGGCAAAATATGCAACAAATTTGGCATAATGCGACTAGGAGCCTGATCAAGATTGGCCATAAATAACAAAACTTATACTCACCATATTAAGAGGTAGTAGTTAATATCTTTAATTTATTCTCTAAATAATTCAAAAATGGATTACTAGAAAGAGCTCTTCCAGTTACTTTTTTCACCAATTGTTCAGCATTAACTTTACGTCCATAGTGATGGACTTCATTCCTTAACCAATCTAAAAGCATAGACTCTTGGCCTTTTTGAATGCAAAGTTCAAGAGGGTTTTCTTCATGGGTTGCATCTCTCCTCAAGGCATCAGACATAGCTTCAGACAATTGAGCACTAATCAAATGCCCTAGTAAATATGAAGGGAAATAACCAAAAGCCCCCTCACTCCAATGAACATCTTGCAAACATCCTTCCGAATCATTTGTAGGTGTAACACCAAGGAGATTCTTATAGCTCATCTTCCATTCATGAGGAAGATCCCTAACATCTAAACCTTCTTGAAGTAAGGCAATCTCAAGATCAGTACGAATGAGTATATGTATGCCATAACTAAATTCATCTGCTTCCACTCTATTTAATCCAGGGGACAATGGATTAAGTGCTTTCCAAACATCTAAATAATCATTAAATGGAACTCCTGCTTTAACAAAATAAGGCCAAAAACGTTTAGAGAAAGCCCTACTCCGAGCAACTCTATTTTCCCAAAACAAAGATTGGCTTTCATGTAAAGCCATCGAGGTTGCTTGCCCTAATGGCCATGCAAACCATTGATGACTTTGCGATGGAAGGCCTTGTTCATATAGGGAATGCCCCCACTCATGTGCAGTAGCAAGAAAACAAGAAAAAGGTTGTCCAGCAACTACTCGGGTTGTTAAACGAAAATCTTTAGGCCCAAGAGTAATAGAAAAAGGATGCGGTGATCTACCAACTGAAGTTATACTTTTATCCCTACCCCATTCTTTAAGCAGCATTTCACAAAGTTTCTTTTGAGATATTTCATCTAAATCCCATTTAATATTTTTTTTAGAAGAAAAACTTTTTGCAGAGTTAACAATTTCAGGCAAGCGTTTTCTAAGTGGATTAAATAATTCATTCAAACGATCGATTGTTAAATCTGGTTCAAATGGCTGAGCAAGGCTTTCCCAACAACTTCTTGATTCATTTAACTGGCTGGCTTGTTCTTGCCTAAGGTTTATTAGTATTTTTAATGCAGGTGCAAATATGCTGAAATCTTTTTTAGATTTAGCCTCCTGCCAAAGAGAGTATCCATTAGTTTGTGCAATAGCAATTTGAACAACCAAATCGGGATCAAGTTTTTTCTGACGAGTAAGTTCTAATTCTAAAAGTTCTATATTTTTTTTCATTTCAACTGAATTTATTTCATCTAATTGCAACTCACATTTAATCTCTTCTTTAGCCTCATTAATTAAATTTTCAAAATCATCACTACTTTGCCTAGCATGTATTTTTTTTGCTAGGAAGCTGAGTTGCTCTCCTCGCCATGAAGCCCCAGACGAAGGCATGGTTGTATTCTGATCCCAATAAAGAGTGCTGTGAATAGATCCCAGCAATTGAGTTTCCCGAAGATATTCACCTAATCTCTGCCAAGTACTATTAGCCAATTGATTTTCAAAAATTATTAATAAATTTTATCCTAATCTGATTTTACAAAAAATACATTAATTATGTGTATTTAACAGCGATCTATATCAATAGCGCAACAGGTAATTAAGTTAAGCTAAAATCTTACCGATAATCCTGTTAGATTCTCTGTATCCTTACTATATAATAAAATATCAATATAACGGCTAGAGCAAGGTTCATGCAAAGGATAAATAAAAATTAATTCTAGATTTAAACTATATAAAATGATTTAAGTATTTATTTTCTTACAAAAGTCTTTATAACTAGCTAAGCTAGTCAAATAGCAGGTATCTGCTAAAGCTATTTTTAAACCCTTATTTAAAGCAAGTGGAACAGTTCCTCAATGAAATCTCAGTTAATACAAAAGGAGAAGGTTTTATAGACATAACTTCTAATATCAATAATTGGATAAAAGAAAAGAACATTATTCAAGGTATATTAGTTATATCAACAAAACATACCAGTTGTAGTCTAATTATTAATGAAAATGCTGATCCTAGAGTTTTAGAGGACCTTTCAAATTACATGAAGTCAATAGTACCTGAAAGAAGTTTCAAGCCTATTAATGGGAAAGGTGATATACAAGAATACCTTCATTCAGAAGAAGGTGTTGATGACATGCCAGCTCATATAAGAACAACTCTTACTTCTACTAACTTAAGTTTAAGCATTAATAATTCAAGGCTAGATCTAGGAACTTGGCAAGCAATTTATCTTTGGGAACATAGATATTCTAGAAATATTAGAAAAATAAATCTCCATTCAATATGTGAAGCAGAAAAAACAATCAACTCTTGTTCAAAAGACAACTTGAGCTCAGTTATGGTAAAAACAAATGCTTCAAAGCTAAATAAAATTGTTATGAGCAATCAGAATCAGACTGAATCTTTTCAAAATGATTCCTTGAACACAAACTTAGACCTATTAGTAGATAGAATTCATGATATAGCTAGTCTGCAGGAAGAATTGGAATAAACTAACTATTATGGAAAGAAAACTTTTATCTCCTGAACAAATTCAATCTTCTATTAAGGAAATTCCTCAATGGACTTTATCTGGCTTGAAGCTTAATAGAAAATTTAAATTTAAAAATTTTATTGAAGCTTTTAGCTTTATGACTCAAGTTGCTTTAATTTGCGAATCATATTGTCACCACCCAGAATGGAGTAATAACTATTCTGTTGTTGAAATAAATCTAACAACACATGATTTAGGTGGTATAAGTAATCTGGATTTTAATCTTGCTAAAAAAATCAATGATATTTAAATTATTAAATTCAAACCCAAAAAGGATTTAAATAGCGTTGACTAAGTTAAAGGTAGGAAACAACCGAAAGTTTCTAGATTTTTTCTCAGTATTTCTTTTTTTTATTATTCTTTGGCCTATTTTAGGTCTCTTAGTAGAAGGCCTTAATGGATTAAGATCTGGTTCTTTAGATTTAGGGAGAGATGGATTCAACCAAATAAAAGGAACTTCATTATTACTTCTTTTAACAGGAATATTTGGTGGAAGTCTTGGAACAATAAATGGGTGGATATTAGCTAATTGCAGATTTAAAGGAAGAAAATTACTTAGGCTTGCACAACTTTTACCTTTAGCATGTCCTGCTTATCTTTTATCAGCAATAGTAATAGATCTTGGAAGCATTTATGGAGTACGTATTCATGGCATGGGATGGGGTGTTTTGATTATGGCTTTAACCACTTATCCATATGTTTTTCTTCTAAGTACAGAAAGTTTTGCAAAATGCGGACAAAGTCAATTAGAAGCTTGTCGAAGCCTTGGGATAGGCCCATGGAAAAGTTTTCAACGAATCGCTCTACCAATGGCAATACCTGCAATAGGTGCAGGTATTGCATTAATGAGCATGGAAGTTATTAACGAACTTGGCGCCGTACAACTCTTAAACATACCAAGTATCTCAGCTGGAATTTTTGAAAATTGGATTGCAAAAAACAATCCTTCTGGAGCTATAGCACTTGCATTCATTGCACTAATAATTGTCCTTATTCTTGTCCTATACGAAAAAAAGTTAAGGCAAAGAAGTCGTAGATGGAGTGAAGGAGTTACAGGAGGGGAAGCACCTCAATGGTATTTAAAAGGTGTAAGAAAACTACTTGCACAAACAATTGTTCTTGCCCCTCCATTATTTACTTTAGGAATACCTTTATATTGGACAATCATTAACTCAGGACAAATAAGACAAGGACTGAATATAGAACTACTTCAATTAACAATGCGTAGTTTAGTTCTTGGGTTAATAGCAGCATTTATCACAACATTTATTGCTCTCTTTTTAGCAATTTCTAAAAGGTGGAATAAAAGTAAATTGGTCAATTCAATATCATTTCTTTCTGGAATTGGATACGCTATACCAGGCGCAGTAATAGCATTAGCACTTTTATCCTTTGGAAATTCTACATGGAATTTCCCACCTATAATGCTATTAATATGGGGATATTCGACTAGATTCTTAGCAGTTTCCAAACAAGGTATTGATGCTGCTTTGGAAAGAATTAATCCTAATATTGATGAAGCCGCTCTAAGCCTAGGAGAAAAATGGCTTGGAGTTTTAAGAAGAATCCATTTACCACTACTAAAAGGACCTTTAATTGTTGGGTCACTCTTGGTTTTTGTAGATACAATTAAAGAATTACCTCTCACATTTATTCTGAGACCTTTTGATTTTGATACACTTTCTGTAAGAATTTTTCAATATGCAGGAGATGAAAGAATGGCCGAATCTATTATTCCTAGTCTATTAGTTCTCCTATTAGGCTTAATAGCATCTATTGCCTTAATTCCAAGTCTAGACTACAAAAAAAAATAATGTCTAATAACTTTATCTTGCCAGGACTTAAATTAAGTTATGCAAGTATTATGAGAATTTTAAATTATTAGATCGAATAAATATTGATGCTATGATATCAGCAAGGCTAACTATTAATCTATAAGATATTAACGTTAACAGAGTCAATTCATTAGGTAAAGAATTTCCAGAAAACAATAAGATAGAGGACTCGAATATACCTACACCTCCAGGTGCAGAGGGAACTACTAAACCAATTACCCAAGATAATGAGAATAAAGACAGGCATTCTATAAAATGAATTTGATTTGAAAGGGAGAAGGCATGAAGACAAAGCCAAAAACCAATGAAGCGTAATAAAACAAATCCAACTTCTATCAAAAAAGCCTTAATTGGATAGATGGCTTGAGGCCTGATTAAGGAGAGTGATTCTTCTCCCAAGGAAAGTTTGTTATCTAATTTCTTAAATTGATGAAATTTAAAAGAAACTAATTGAACAATTAAAGCTGTATGTAATTCTCTAAAAAGTAAAGCTGAAGGGAAAAAGAATATAAAATAAAAAAGATTATTTAAATGAGAAAAAGGCACTAAAAATAAAGCCGAAGAAAGCATTAAGAATGGTTCTAAAACAACTGCAATCAAAGCTTTAACAGAACCAATATAGATCTTAAGAGAACGATATCTCTCTATAAAATGCCAAATACCACCTGGTAAATATTTTAAAAGATTTGTATCTAAATATAATGGTACTATTTTTAGATTGTCAATATCAAATCCCAACCAAATCATCAAGTAATTCCATGCCAAAGCATTTAAAAACAAGCTTAAAGAGCTAACAATTAGAGAAAGAGTTAAGTAAATGATAATAGATTCATTTAATTCAGTTTTAATTAATTTATCAAAATTAATTAAAACTGAATAACTTAAAAAGGATAAACTTAATAGCGTAAAGAGAGATTTAAGGTTAATATTCTTATCAATTAATTTTGACAAAGTATTAAAAGAATTAAATAGTAATTTTAATCTTTTGTTTAACATGTCCAATCTTCATCTGGCGTAAAAGTATCAAAAGCAAAAGAAACCTCTTTACGAACATTTTCAAGGGTCACTCCTTTCTGAAGTGCTATTCGATTTAACTCATCATGTTCTACTTTAATAGTTAATTGTCCATTAGGTCTACGTACTTGTTTAACTAGTACTTTGCCATAACTAGTCAAACAAGTGCCTATTCGTCTGGGTAAAATCCATCTACCTTCAACCTTTTCCCTAACTCCAACTGTTGTACCAAAAGAGAACCACACATTTCTAATATTCTTGGCATCATTTGCTTTAACCAATGCCTTTACACAAAAACCTAATCGTCCTTTCTTCATTTGTATGGCTTGAGAAGAAACCTCAATTGCTCCAGATTCTCTAAGCTGATTGATTAAAAAAGATATGTCTTCTGGTGAAGAGTCATCAATCCATGTTTCCTGTAAGATCACTTCTTCCCATATAAATCCTTCTATAGTTTTAGTAGAAATATGATTTATATTTAACAAACAAATTCTTAACAAATTTGGCCTGTCTAAAGTTCTATGACCAAGTCCGATACCAATAGAGTCAATCATTAAATTATTAGGTTTTTCAAAATAATCAGCTAAAACTATCATCAAAGCCAAACCAGTAGGGGTCGTAAGCTCTCCGTCAGAAGTATTTTTAGAAGAAGTAAGCTCTATTTGATGATTTTTTGCTAGCTCTAAAACAGCAGGTGCAGGTACTGGTAAAATGCCATGAGAAGTAGAAACTACTCCAGATCCAGCCTGAAGTGAACTGCAATAAAGATTCCTTGGATTCAAATATTCTATAGCTGCACAAACTCCTGCAATATCAACAATTGAATCTATTGCACCAATTTCATGGAAATGAACTTTATCAATCTCAATCCCATGTACAGAAGATTCCGCTTCCGCCAAAATTTTAAATACTTTCAAGATCTTATCCTTCAAAGAACTTTTCAAAGAAGATCTCATAATTAAATTTCTGATATCAACCCAAATTCGATTCTTAGAACTATGCTCTTCATCTTTTACTAGAACTTTACAACCTCTTAAATCAAAGCTTTTAGAATTCTCAATAGATAATGAATAAGCATTATCTAACCCTAATACTGTCATAGGTTTTTTTATAACTTCAATAGGAACTCCCAAATCAATAAGTCCTGCTAAAAGCATGTCTCCTGAAATTCCAGTGGAGCAATCTATAAAGAGGTCTTGCATTATTTAAATCAGGAATAAGAAAAATAATTACTAATATATCTATTATATTTCTAATAGTTCTAATTCAGAAGCAAACCTATTTAATATTTGAAAATATAATACTAATTTTGATTTAAAAAGTTATATTATTTTCTTTTACTTCTTAAATCGATAGGGCCAAGAATTTCATTATCTTCAACAAAAAGATTTTGACCTGATCTACGTACATCTAAGCTTACAAAGTTTCTTAAATAGATCATTGGCATCTCACCTTTTAGGCTTAGTTTAAAAGGAAAAGTTTTTTTTCTATTTTTTTTTGGTTTCTGACGAATTTTAAGCACTAATTCATTTTTCTCTGGCTTTGTATAAATTAACTCTCCGCGAATAGAAAAATAATTATCTCCTTCATCAACTTTATCTATGTTGCTTTTTAAAATGCTTTTCTGAGTTTTTTCAGATTCATTTCGAACATCTTCTGCACCCAAAGTACTTGGTTCCCAAATTCCACTAATTTGCAAATGCAAATGATCAAAATCCCTGCTTCTAGGATAAACAACCCATAAATGAGGCTGCTCAACAGTTAAATGCCTTTTTATCAAGCCGAGCACTCTCCCTAGAACTACAGCTTCAATTTCTTCTCCTTTATCATCTATTATCTTTCCTCTGGAAAAGCTGTCACTGCTTTCAGGGACATATACTCCTCTAACCAGTCCTATTGCTCTGTATTGAAAAGGTTCACTAACTGGTGGGATTGGATGAACTCGCATAAAATAATATTCTCTGAACCAAGGTCAAAATCTAGCCATTTTTAAGTAATTCTCAAGGTTTTTTTGCACCATTAGACAATCCCTCTTCTCCCTTCTCATCAAAAGCTTTTAAAGCATCATCAATTGCATCTGATGGACTAGTGGCATTATTCATTGATTCGATACTCCTTATAACATTCATTAATTCTAAAGGGTTTGTAGGAAAAAAGGAATCATTTGAATCATCAAAAGATGAATGAATGTTCTTTTCTGTATTTGGACCTTTCAAACCAGCAATAACAAAATTATTTTTCTTTAGTCCGCAATAAACTGTTAAATAATATGGAATTACTAGGAAAAAAAATAACCAAATTATTATCCTGAAAAAATAAAGGCTTTGATTATTCATTGCTTAAGAATTAAACCCGTAGAATCCAACCCAAGCTACAACATAACCGCTAACTCTGTGTTAATTGCATCCTGGAATGTCAACTCAATACGAACAAGACTTAATCAAGTTGAGCAATTCCTTGACGAGATAAAGCCAGATTTATTGTGTTTGCAAGAAACAAAAGTCCAAGATGATTTATTTCCAAAAGAAACCATAGAAAGCAAAGGCTACCAAACTTTTATATACGGTCAAAAGTCATATAATGGGGTTGCACTAATTAGTAAACTTCCCTTAGAAGATATAAGAATAGGAATGAATGGAGAAGAGTGCCACAATCAGGAATCAATCTTCTTTGATGAACAAAAGAGAATAATAAGTGCAATGATAGATGGCATTAGAGTGGTCAATGTCTATGTACCCAATGGCTCATCACTGGAATCTGATAAATTTGATTATAAAATTAAATGGTTAAATTGTTTAAATGAATATTTAAACATACAAGCTTTAAGAAACGAGCCTCTATGTCTTCTGGGAGACTTTAATATAATTTTAGATAAAAAAGATGTTCATAATCAAAAAAGATTTAACAATGGAATCATGGCAAGCCCTTCAGAAAGAGATGCTCTTAAAAAGATTCTAGGGAATAGGCTAGAGGATGTTTTTAGGCTCTTCGAGCAACATAGTGGTCATTGGAGTTGGTGGGATTATCGCAGTGGTGCTTGGCAAAAAGATCAAGGATGGAGAATCGACCATATTTACTTAACTGATGAATTAATTAAAAATGCAAGGAGCTGTGTAATTCATAAAAAATTTCGAGGCAACCAACAGCCAAGTGATCATGCTCCTGTTCTTGTCGACATTAACTGGCCTCCTTTGGAAATTGATGATGATTTTTTTTATTAGGTTACTTGTTGTAGATGATGAAGACTTTTCCACTTTCAACTCTAAAAATCAAAAAAACCATTTTCTTCGATAAATTTTGAAAATCTTTTGTCAAATCCTCCTAGAAAAATTGCTGGTTTTCTAACAATCTACGAATAGTCAACAAGAAAGGATGAAAACGAGAAATTCAGTAATAGCAAATACTTTTAAGATCAAGGGCCTCCTAAATGGGCTATCAAGGGGTTGCAAAATAATCTTTTCAAGTAAAGAAAAAAATAGATCTTTTAGACTTATTTGACTGTTTTGGGCCATTATGTCCAACTGTGTCACCTAATTATTAGCTAGGTATTGTGACAAACGCCTTCAAAACTAATAGCTCTCAAGCCGTCTTTGACGCAGCTAAGGAGCTAATGCCAGGCGGCGTAAGCTCTCCAGTTCGAGCTTTTAAATCGGTAGATGGTGATCCTATTGTCTTTGATCGAGTTAAAGGAGCATACGCCTGGGATATAGATGGAAACCGTTTCATCGATTATGTAGGGAGCTGGGGACCTGCAATATGCGGCCATTCACATCCTGAAGTAACTTCCGCCCTTCAAGAAGCTTTAGAGAAAGGAACTAGCTTTGGAGCTCCTTGCGAACTTGAGAATAAACTTGCTCAGATGGTCATTGATGCAGTACCCAGTGTTGAGATGGTTCGTTTTGTTAATAGCGGCACAGAAGCCTGCATGGCAGTTTTAAGGTTAATGAGAGCATTTACTGGTCGAGATAAGCTAATAAAGTTTGAAGGTTGTTATCACGGCCACGCAGATATGTTTCTAGTGAAAGCAGGCTCAGGTGTAGCAACATTAGGACTACCTGACTCTCCTGGAGTTCCAAGAAGCACTACCGCAAATACTCTTACTGCCCCCTACAATGACTTAGAAGCAGTAAAAGCTCTTTTTGCAGAAAATCCTGATGCTATAGCAGGTGTAATTCTTGAACCAATTGTAGGGAATGCAGGTTTCATAGTCCCTGAACCAGGTTTCCTTGAAGGCCTTAGAGAATTAACTAAGGAAAATGGAGCATTGCTTGTTTTTGATGAAGTAATGACTGGCTTTAGAATTAGTTACGGGGGCGCTCAAGAGCGTTTTGGCGTTACTCCAGATCTAACCACTATGGGCAAGGTGATTGGTGGAGGCTTGCCAGTTGGTGCTTATGGCGGAAGAAAAGACATTATGTCAATGGTTGCTCCTGCAGGGCCTATGTATCAAGCAGGAACATTGAGTGGCAATCCACTTGCTATGACAGCTGGTATAAAAACATTAGAAATACTTAAACAAGAAGGCTCTTATGAACGTTTAGAAAGCATTACTAAAAGGCTAATTAATGGCATTTGTGAATCAGCGAAAAAAGCAGGCATACCCATTACTGGCACTAGTATTAGTGGCATGTTTGGCTTCTATCTCTGTGAAGGACCTGTAAGAAACTTTCAAGAAGCTAAAAATACTAACTCCGCTTTTTTTGGAAAGTTACATAGATCAATGCTTCAAAAAGGTGTTTATCTAGCACCAAGCGCTTTTGAAGCTGGTTTTACATCTTTAGCCCACTCAGAAGATGATATTGATTACACATTGAAAGCTTTTACTGATAGCTTTGCCGAACTTAGCTAAATAAATCTCTTTTATTTAGCTAAGTCAACAATACTAAATTAATTCCTTCTACCTCCAACTATTACTGGGGTATTATTACCACCATCTCCTGGCAAAGAAGGAACAACTTGAGTTTGTCCGTCCCACTTATCTAAGAAGAGTTTATACAAAACTTGATTATCCAGACTTCTATTTAAAGTGTCATATCTTTTAGCTTCCTGCTCAGCAATTTTAACCTCAGTTTGTGCTTTTAATAATTGCTGTTCAGCTATTTGTTTTTGTTCAATAGCGGCTCTATATTCTTCTGCTATTTCTAATCCAGTCAAATCAAGTCCTTGAATATCTACATAATCAAATTGACTAATTTCTTCAGCTACAGTTCTTTCAACTATTGTCGAAATATCACTCCAAGAGCTGGCAATCGTAACTAATTCATATTTAGAAAAAACTGATTTCAAAGCTTTTAACAAAGAAGGCTTAATAATACGATTATAAATTTCTCTGTCGTTGTAAGAAATGGTTCTAAAAACACGACCTGCTTCACTTGGTTTAAGAGCGTATTTGACAGTCGCAGTTGCAGAAATCACCTGTAAATCCTTGGTTAATGACTCAAATTCTTCAGGACGAACTTGAGTTTGAACATTAAATGGATAAGTAGACTGTGCAAAAGGGATTTTGAAATTCAGGCCTGGGCGACGAGCTCCACCACTTACTTTGCCTAACGTAGTAACTACGGCCACTTGACCAGCTGGAACTATAAATAAAGACTGCGTAAGCAACAATATTCCTGTAAATGAAACTATTAATGCCAGAGTTGCTGCACCACCAGAAGAGCCTCCTGGGGTAACATTGCGCATAGGATTAGTCATGAAATTCTTTCAACCCTTAAAGCATATCTTTATATCCCTAATTTCGTGATTAAGTAAATTTATTTAATTGGGTAATCAAAATAAAATAATCAGCCTAATTCCTGCTTTAGAGACTCTAGAACTGATAGATAAAGAGTTTCATCTATAGGCCTGATGTCATATTCAGAAGGCATGACGCCATGATGATGTTCATGAACAACCATCCAGCAAACCTTTTGAATATCATCACCAGAGTTGGACTTAACCTCTATTGCTTTAGCTAGTAATCTAATTTTTAAATCATTGTCCAAATCTGCCATTGCAATTATTTATTTAAAACTCAAGTATAGTCAAAATAAATTCTTAAGATAAAAACCAAAATAAATTATCTATAATTCTCAAATTGCAATGGGACACTAAATTCTTCCTCTTGCTTCTTTAATATTTCAATAGCAAGCTGCAAATCATCCTTACTCTTTCCGGTGACTCGCAAACTATCACCTTGTATTGAAACATTAACTTTTTTCAGTTGATCTCTTACAGATTTACTAAGTTTTTTTGCTGTTTCCTGAGTCAATCCTTTCTTCAAGATAATGCTTTGCTTAAGTCTATTTCCAGAAGCAGTAATAGGGTCTTGGAAATCAAATATCTTTAAAGACAGCTTTCTCTTAGTTGCTTTTTGCAAAAGAATATCAGTTACAGCCTTTAAAGTCATATCACTAGCCGTGTTTATAATAATCTCTTCATCTTGTAAATCAATTTCTGTATTTGAATCCTTAAGATCATATCGTTGAGAAACTTCTCTTTGCATTTGATCAATTGAATTAACCAACTCTTGACGATCAAAATCCGAAACAACATCAAAGGAAAAAGAAGAAGGCATACAATCTCTCTTGCAAGTTCTTAATTTATTATAGAAAAACTTTAGAAATTTAAATTAAAATATCTGATAATATTTAATTTAATAAGTAAGCAAAAAAGCAAAAATTGCCTTGTTTTAAGCTCATATATCAATCAAAAAATAATAAACTCACTACTTTCCCCATATCCTCTGCACTATGACAACTGCTTAAGAGAGTCTCACTATCATGAAATGCAAAGCAAATAAGTTGATCACATCTACTAATTATTTCTTGATTGCATAAGCTACTAGCCATAGGCAATGAAAGCTCATCATGATCTGGTTTCTCAATAAGATGCAAAACTTGATCAAGCAAATCGCGAATCTCAGGGGACTGGCGATTGAGACTTTGTGGTAACAATACTGTTAGCAATGATGGATCAACCTCCAATACCGCTCTAATAACTGCTGCATTAACACCTTGTGAACCAGAAGTCATCAAGGAATGACCTTCCTGTGTTAAAGAACGCGCTATTAACTCAACAAGATGTATTGCTACAACTGGTACATGCCTACTGCCTAAAAAAGCTATTCGTCTTTTCCCCTTATCTTGTAATAAGGCTAATTCCTGAGCCAATGTATCAATACGGCCTATAGAAGGAAGATCTAAAGAGCGACTGCGATTCAAAGACATTTCTATATTATTAACCTGAAACTAGCAATGATCATTATCTTTGGTAGTCATCTTAGTGAAACAAATAGGCGCTTTAAATCACAATGCTCCTCAACCAATCGAAATGCATAAGATGCTTTCACAGACTCATGCAATCGAACATGACCAAAAGCTTGTTCTATAACTTCTACAGTTGAAAGAGTATCACTGTCAACTTTTAATAAAGGCACTTCTAATTCTTCTGCTCTATTAATTAACTGGGGTAAAGGATCTCCAGCCCCAGTGAGTATCAAACATTGAGTAGAAGCTTCTAATGCCGCAAGCTGAATATCAGTCCTATCAGCTCCTGTTACCACCGCCATATTTCTTCGTTTTCTAAAAAACTCCATAGCTGAATTAACGCTCATTGCACCGATACTTAAAGTCTCAACCATTAATTCAAGTCTGTCAGAGCAACAAATTATTCGTGCATTAAGTCTGCTTACCAATTCTTCTACAGTTACACTCCTTAAAAGTGGGGAACGAGGCATTACACCAAAAACATTTATCCCTAAATCAATTAATAATGGCACAACATTATCCTGTATATCCTTTAGGTCATCTGGAGTAACAGCATTCAAAATAACTCCAATAAAGGCATCTCCAAGTTGATCTTTGGCTGCCAATAAAGGATCAACACTACAGCTATCCCTCCATAAATGTACAAGCAAAACTTTTGCCTTAAAAGTTTTAGCCAATTGAACAAGACTCAAACCATAAAGTAATCCTTCATTAATACTTCCAGCTGTTTCTAATAAATTTATTCCCTCAAAAGAATCATTTAATTTCTCTTTAAGAGCATCAAATCCTTTCCCTGGCTTTAAAAAAGCATTAAAAAGACGATTTTCAGCCGTATGCGGCGACCAAAAATCAACAGAATGAATCAATTTATCTTTCTCTAAGCCAATAATTGACGCAATAAAACGAACATCATCATCAATTAAAGGAGATGGAAGATTACTAGAAGGATCGTCTTGCTGAAGACTTGTAGCTAGAGGCTTACCAAAACGGAATGGTATTTCAAGCGCACCTAAGTATCTTGCAATCCCTAAAACCAAAGCCGATTTTCCACTATATGGTTCGCAAGATCCGATCATCAAGGTCTTCCCCATGACCAGACTCCATTAATAAATCTTTTTAATTTTACTCATTTTGAGCAATTTATAAATAGTAATTGGCAAAATAATTTGTGATTAAACAATTATTTCTGTTAAAACCAGAAATAATTAAGGGATCACACCTAAAGCTGCAAAAAGGCAACATTAGATTTTTATCTAAAAATATGTTTTTATTTAATTTAAAACAAAATCCACAAAATGGCGGCAAGTGTCCCTGGAAGAATAAACGGATTGGAATCACTGGTGCTTCTGGGAGCCTAGGTATAGCACTAACAAAAATTTTCCGGTCTAAAGGAGCATATGTAATTGGTTTTACCCATAGCCTTATATCTAAACAGTTTCACGAAAAAGATGCTCCAAATGAATGGATTAAATGGAAATCTGGAGAAGAGGAGAAGCTAAATAATGTTCTAGAAACTATAGATATTTTAATTCTCAATCATGGCATTAATCCAGGACGAAGCATTGAAACAAGTGATCTTAATAAGGCGCTTGAAGTAAATGCGTTAACGCAATGGCGCTTAATTGAGAAATTTGAACATCTTACGGGAAAAAACAAAAACTCTTTAACTACAAGAGAAATCTGGGTTAACACTTCAGAAGCAGAAGTGCAGCCGGCATTTAGCCCAGCCTATGAAATGAGCAAAAGACTAATAGGAGAACTAATTAGTTTTAAATGGTTTTTACTATTAGAAGATAAAAGTAAAAAGTTAAAAATAAAAAAATTAATACTTGGTCCATTCAGATCAAACCTAAATCCTATTGGGATAATGGATGCTGACTTCGTAGCTAATCAGATAATTAATCAAGCAAAAAGACCATGTAGTCTTATAATTGTCACCCCAAATCCTTTGACTTATTTTCTATTGCCATTAAATGAATTAATCAGATTTCTTTATATTAAATTAATCCATAGATGATATAAAATAATTAATCTCCTCTATCAGTCAATATCTCACATCCATCTTGTGTTACTAAAATTGTGTGCTCCCATTGTGCAGATAAACTTCCATCCTTAGTAACAACAGTCCATTGATCTTGCAGAGTTCTACAATACTTACTGCCTGCATTCAAGATTGGCTCTACTGCCAAAGTCATCCCTGAGCGCAAAGTGACATTTGGCAAGTCTTGTGTTCTAAAATTAAAGACAGAAGGTTCTTCATGAAGGTTTCTGCCTACACCATGGCCAGTGTAATCTTCTACAACACTAAAATTATTTTTTTTGACGTGATCTTCAATCGCTCCTGCTATATCTAAAAGAGTATTGTTAGCTTTTATTTGAGATAATCCTGCAATTAAAGATTCTTTAGCAATTCTACTTAATTTAAGTGCTTCATCTGAAATCTCCCCAACTCCAATAGTTATACAGCTATCTCCATGGTAACCATCATAAAAAGCACCTGTATCAACCTTTAATAGATCACCAGCCTTAATGATTTTTTTTGAGCTGGGAATCCCATGAACCACCTCATTATTGATACTTGCACAGATGCAACCAGGGAAACCATGATATCCCTTGAAACTTGGCAATGCTCCCATATCCTTTATTCGCTTCTCAGCATATTTATCAAGATCACCAGTACTCATGCCTGGCTCCACCATTTGATTTATCTCTTTAAGAACTGTCGCAACTATATGACTCGATTTACGCATTATCTTTACTTCTCTGGCGGATTTAATTTCCACTCCTCTTCTTTGCTGAATCCTAGGGCCTTCATTCTTATTTGAATTTGGAAGAGAAGACGCAAGTAAATCGGCAAAAAGTTTGTTCATGTAGAAATCTATAAAAGTTTTAGTGCCCTAATAAGCTATTTAGAGTTTTTTCATCACTCTAAATTCAAGCTCGGAATACTTTCATAGTACTCATTTTGTTTAATAGGCTTAATCAAAACCTAAAAACAAATTCATCATGGTTAATGAATTTGTTTTTAGCGATGTCAAAAAAAGCACATCATCTACTACTCAATGCTAGTCCATCATTACAAATACTTACACTAGAGACACTTGAAAGGCATAGTCTCCATCACCAAGAGAGTTTGAATTGGATGTAATTTGGGAAAGACTTTTCTTCATAATCAATTGAACCTGATCAGCTCAGGATGCTTAATTTAGAAAGAGGACCTTGTTTTAAAAAAACTGTTTATCTAAAAACAAAACCAAAATATTTTCTAAAAGTGTTTTATAAACGGTTACAATGATTTTTCGGAAAATAAAATTGAATTTGGGATGACGGAAGATTTGAAAGAGACTCCTCCAAAAGAGGAAGAAGCTAAAGAAGCAACCTCTGCTTCTAAAGAAAAACTCAATGACTCAAATAGCAAAAAGGGTTCTGTTACTACTTCGAAACAAGTCCCAAGTGCTCAAGATCTTATAGATCTTTTCGAAACCTCTCAACAAAAAACAAAAGTTCCCGAAATTTATGTAGGGGATACGGTTCGAGTAGGTGTTCGTATTAGTGAGGGCAATAAAGAGCGGGTACAGCCTTATGAAGGAGTAATAATTGCAAAACGTCATGGAGGATTAAATCAAACTATTACTGTCCGTCGTATCTTCCAAGGAATTGGTGTTGAAAGAATTTTCATGGTACATAGTCCGCAAGTTGCTTCTATAAAAGTTGAACGTCGCGGTAAAGTAAGAAGAGCGAAGCTATTTTATCTGCGTGATCGAGTTGGCAAAGCCACACGAGTCAAGCAGCGCTTCGACCGCTAAGGTTTCGACCTTGTTCAATCCAAATACCATTGTCACATCATTGGTACCAGGGCATCTTCAATGCGCCGTTAGTTCAGTTGGTAGAACGCAGGTCTCCAAAACCTGATGTCGGGGGTTCAAGTCCTCCACGGCGCGTTTGATAACCCTTACAGCAGTTTCATTGTTTTAAGAATGGAGTTAGATCTTCAACCTGGCGATGTCGTAAAAGTCCTTGAGTCTGCAGCTCTAGGCTGGGTTAGGGCACGTGTTATACGAGTCAAATCTGGCGGGAGAGTTGTCGTACAAAGCGATCAAGGTCGCGAATTTACCGCTAGAGGTAATCAAGTGCGTCTAATTGAGCCTGCTGGATTTCGCCCATGAACCAGCAAAAGGAAACGATTTAATAAATGTTTTTTTCAAAAATAAAACATTTAAATCTAAATCGTTTTCAATGTTGCATTAGGCAAGGTGATAGGTTGATAATCCTTTTGCCCTACTTCTGGCTTAAGACCAACCTCATAGGACTTTCCCGAAAAGTCCATTGAAAAGCTTGGGACCGTAGTTCAACTGGTTAGAGCACCGCCCTGTCACGGCGGAAGTTGCGGGTTCGAATCCCGTCGGTCCCGTAATCAATCAAACACAAGAATTGAAAGTTAGAGTAAGACTGGCTCCAAGTCCCACAGGAAACCTACACATAGGTACTGCCAGGACTGCTTTATTTAACTGGCTATATGCACGTAAAAACAACGGGTCATTTTTACTTCGTGTAGAAGATACCGATAAAGAACGTTCAAAAGATGAATTTACTTCTAATATCCTTGAAGGACTTCAATGGCTCGGTCTTCAATGGGATGAGGAACCGATAATACAAAGCAGTCGCTATGAAAAACATAAAGAGGCAATCTCTTTCCTGCTGAAAAAAGGCTTGGCTTACAGGTGCTACGCAACTGAAGAAGAACTGCAATTAATGAGAGAAAAGCAAATCAATGAAAGTAGTCCTCCTCGCTACGATAATCGCCATAGAAATCTCACTAAAGCACAAGAGGAACTATTTATTAATGAGGGAAGAAATGCTGTTATTCGTTTTCGTATCAACGACGAAGAACCTATTGAATGGAACGATATGGTGAAAGGTCAAATCCATTGGAAAGGAAGAGATTTAGGTGGAGATATGGTAATTGCAAGAAGAGCACCAGCAGACGAGATTGGGGAGCCTCTCTATAACTTAGCCGTTGTAATAGATGATAGTTATATGAAAATTACTAATGTCATTCGTGGTGAAGACCATATAGCAAATACCGCGAAGCAAATACTCCTATACAAAGCTTTTGAGATAAAGCTACCAAGGTTTGCTCACACACCATTAATACTTAACTCAGAAGGAAGAAAGCTTTCTAAACGTGACGGAGTGACTTCAATCAATGATTTCAAACAAATGGGGTACACACCCGAAGCTATTACTAACTACATGACACTTCTGGGCTGGTCCCCACCAGAAGGGATGGAAGAAAAATTTACTCTAGAAGAATCTTCTGCTGTTTTTGATTTTGATCGCGTCAACAAAGCAGGTGCAAAATTTGACTGGGATAAAATCAAATGGCTAAATTCTCAAGTTATCCATAGTTTGCCTCCTGAAAAGCTTTTACAGTTGTTAAACAAGCTTTGGATAAAAGAAGGATGGGAAATACCCAATAATGAATGGGGGGTAAAACTTTCGGGGCTAATAGGACCATCACTTAATCTAATAAATGAAGGAATAGAACACAGTCGAGTATTTTTTGAATCTCCAGAAATTGATCTAAATGGAATTGAACAATTAAATATTAAAGGGGCAAAACAAAGCCTAAGATCACTTTTTCAAAATCTTGAAGATTCTCCCTGGGATGGCCTTAATTATGAAATCGCTAAGCAATTAATAAATGATTCAGCGAAATCCGAGGGTATAAAGAAAGGGATTTTAATGAAAAGCCTTCGAGTTGCTCTTCTTGGAACCACTCAAGGTCCAGACTTAATAACCTCATGGAGCTTATTGGCGATAATTGGCAAAGACAAAGAACGAATAAGAAAGTGCATTTAATCAATAAACTAACCAACCTTATTTTCAGCAAGCAACCCCAATTTATCTGCTAATAACTTTGCAGTAAGTCCCTGCAAACCTACAGTCATAAGAATAGTTAAAAAAACTAGTCCTTGCAGTCTCCCTGCTCCCAAAACACCAGCCTGTTCTAATCGAATAGAAAAAAGCGATGCAACTGCTGCTGTAACTATTCCTCTAGGAGCCAACCAACCAAGAAAAAGACGTTGTTTAATATCTAAAGGTAGTCCAATAGTTGCAAGACTCACCGCTAATGGACGAACTACCAACATTAAAACCAGTACACAAGATATTCCTCCCCATCCCAAAGGGCTTAACTCACTCCAAGAAACATCAGCTGCTAAAAGTGGGAAGAGCATAGTAATAGCTAGCTGAGCCAACTCTCGTATTAGCTCATCTAACTGATCAACTTCAATTGATGGGCTTCTTCCTACAACAAATCCTGCTGCAACTGAAGCAGGTAAACCAGACTCAGGGAGTATCCATTCACAAATTCCATAGAGCAAAAACAAAACGCCTAATGTTATTTGCAGCCTTATCCCTATTGCAGAATCAGTTTTTATTCTTTTAAGGGCTTCAGACAGAATCCATCCAGCAAAAATCCCAATTAAAACACCTCCACCTAATCTTGCTAATAAACCAAGGAGCAATTCTTTCCATCCATGAAGATCACCAAGCAATAATTCAAGCAAAAGTAATGCTAAAACAGCACCAACTGGCTCTAGAACCAAGCCTTCTGCCTCTAGAACATCTCCAAGTGGAGGGGCAAGTCTAATTTGCTGGATGAGTGGGGTTACTACTGTGGGACCTGTTGCTAAAACTATTGCACTGTAAACAGCAGCCAAATTCCAAGCCAAGCCAGCAAGTAAATGCGCCGCAACTAAAATGGCTGCTAAAGAAATAAAAAGTCTGATTAAAGATATTCGCAAAACAGTTGCTTTTATTGTGTCCCCAGGCAACCGAAGATTTAATCCTCCATCAAAAAGCACAAGGCTTACTAACAAGCCAACAATTGTTTCAAGACCTTGTCCCAAATCCAGAGGTTCCACTAAACCTAAACCAGATCTGCCTATCAACAGACCTGACAGAAGCAACAAAACGACTCCTGGGAAGCCTGTTAAAGCCGACAAAAGCCTTGCACCAGCACCAGCAAAAACTGTGACTCCCCAAAGCAGTCCTAGCCGCTCAGGAGTCATAGAAATGAATCAGTTGAGCCAAAAGCTTCAATACAAATAAATGATCTTGAAAAAGAAAAATCATATTCAAAACAAGTCTCTCACAAATTTGAATTGGTAATTCTTAGATACCTTTAATATCAATTATTAGCTTAAACAAGTCAACTAATCCATAGCAAATAATTCAAGTAATGTCTTCGCATTTCAATCCTAAATCAAAGCTAGCTAATTGACATTAAGCCAAACAGATAATTCCACTATTTGCCAACAATGAAACTATTTATCAATATCAAAACAAACAAACCCAACAAAAGACCTACTGTAGCCATTCTCCCATTCCATATTTCCGCTTGAGGAGTAAAACCCCTCTTCCATGAATTAAGCTCCTGCTTACTTACTGGAGCAATGGAATTCTTTTTTTCTTTCTTAGTCGGTCCAGAATTCATGAAGTTAAAATAATTAAATTTAGAAAATCTTCAAATGAAATATTAGAAAGGAGGTTCATCAATTTTATAAAGAAGTTCAGATTGATCTAATTGAAACCTTGCTGAGACGCCAAGATCAATTGAACTAAAAGTTGTTCCTGATATTAATCTTGTCAAAGCAGCTGAACCAATCATTGCAGCATTATCTGTGCAAAAAGCTTTTGGTGCAATATAAACATCAATATTCTGAGATGAAGCTTGTTTTTCCATCAAGTTCCTTAAACGAGCATTAGCAGCAACACCTCCGACCATAACTAAAGAATTAAGTCCATAATCTCGAACATATTTCAAGCTTCTTTCTACTAAGACTTCAGCCACAACTTGCTCAAAACTTGCTGCGATATTAGCTATTGGAACCTCTCCACCTTTTGTATTAATACTTTCAACAGTACGTAAAACAGCTGTCTTAAGACCACTAAAAGAAAAGTCATAAGGGTAGAAACCTCCACCAGGCTTTGAAACCTTTCCTTTTGGGAAAGCAAAGCTTTTAGAGTCTCCATTTGAAGCTATTTTCTCAATAGCAGGTCCACCTGGATAAGCCAATCCCAATAGCCTCGCAACCTTATCAAAAGCTTCTCCAGCTGCATCATCATGACTACGGCCAACTCTTTCATATTTAAAATTCTTCTTAGCCATAATTAATTCTGTATGCCCTCCACTAACTAACAAAACCAAATAAGGTGGAGTAGGAATTTTATCCGAAAGCAATACTGATGAAAGATGACCCTCTAAATGGTGGATCCCTAAGAAAGGAAGATTATATAAACAAGATAAAGTTCTAGCAGTTACAGATCCAACTAACAAAGCACCTTGCAATCCAGGGGTTACTGTTGAGGCAATTGCGTTGATATTAGAGAAAGCAATTCCAGAAGCACTAAATGCTTCTTTTAAAAGCAAAGGCATATTTTCAAGATGTCTTCTTGAAGCTATCTCTGGGACAACGCCCCCCCATTGAGAATGTTCAGCAGCTTGAGAAGCAACACAATTGGCTAAAACATTAAATTTTCCACCTTTAAATTGGACCACAGCTACGGCAGTCTCGTCACAACTTGTTTCGAGGGCGAGTACTGTTTGCATCATTTATGCGTATCTCATTTAACTTAGGTATAGTGAATCCTGTTCTAATTAAGACAGGCTAAATAAGGATTCAAACAAATGCGTCGTCTCTTCTCAATCCTCCTATCAGCTTTTCTGCTTTTAGGCTTAGCACCTCTGGCAAATGCAGCTGGTGAAGCTCTCAATGCAGACAGGGCCAGTACTGAATTTTCAGCTTCCGGATTAACTTCTTGTTCAGAAAATGCTCGTTTTCAAGAACGTGCTAGTGCAGCAACTACTCCCAAAGACATAGCCAGATTTGAGCGGTATAGCAAAGCATCCTGTGGAGACGATGGCCTACCTCATCTTATTATTGGTGCAACTATTGAACCATTCGGAGCCTTGGCAAATAGGCACCATGAAGGGGATATCCTAATCCCTGGTCACATTTTCATATATATTGCTGGAATTATTGGCTGGTCTGGCAGGGAATATCTAAGGGCTTCAAAGAAAACTAAAAAGCCAGCTGACAACGAAATATTTATTGACTTTGCTTTAGCAAGACAATGCCTAATCAAAGGAGCTGCATGGCCTTTTGAAGCAAACAAACAAGGCAGAAGTGGCGATCTTCGAGAAAAAGATGAAAATATTACACTTAATGGTCCTCGCTAAAATTATTTAATTTCAAGACCTTGAATTCATCAATTAAACTCTATTTCTTACCTAATTACTAATGTTTAAAATCTTCTCAACAAAATGGTTTAGATCAGCTCCTGTAGTAGCAACTCTTTGGATTGTTATTACCGCAGGAATTTTAGTTGAATGGAATAGATTTGTTCCAGACTTACTATTCCACCCAGGATTATAAGTTCATTCTTAAAATTCCTATTTATTAATTAAGCTTTTTATTTCTACTAAAGCTCTATTAATATCATCATTAATAATAACTGCATCAAATTCTTTTTGTGCATCTAATTCTTCTTTAGCTCTAAGTAATCTACGCTCAATTGCGTCTTCTGAATCAGTTCCTCTTTCTCTAATTCTTCTTTCAAGTTCTTGAAAGCTAGGAGGTGCTATAAAGATCTGAAATCCTGTAGGGAAGTTTTTCCTAACTTGTCTTGCACCTTCTAATTCAATCTCAAGTAATACCTTTTTACCTAACGACAGTTTTGATTGAACTTCATCTTTAGGAGTTCCATAAAAATTACCCGCAAATTGCGCCCACTCCAAAAAACCATTGCTATCAATTAAATTCTTAAATTGATTTTTATTTAAAAAGAAATAGTCCTTACCATCTTTCTCTCCTTCCCTAGGTAAGCGCGTAGTTGCAGAAACTGAAAGCCAAATATTCTTGTTTTCAGCAAGTAGTTTTTTGACTAAAGTACCTTTACCTACCCCACTAGGTCCAGTTATTAGTATCAAGCCTTTTTGATTGGTCATAGCATTGATTTAAATTCTTTTGAGAATTAAATAAAGGGGCTAAGAAGAACGTTAAATGTGATCATATGAACCATTCAACTCTTCAAATGATGGATGTAACCAGTCTGAAAGCTGTTCTTTCTGACTTAAGAAAAAAAATAATCCCAAGTCGTTTTGAAAAAATACAGCAATCAGATTCTCATACAGTACAAATTGCATTTCGCAATTTAAATAGCTTAATTTGGTTAGAACTAAGTTGGCATGCAGATTCTCCAAGATTAATAGAAATAAAGGCTCCTCCCAAAATCCATGGTGAAAGCACCCTAAGTAAACAAATCAAATATGCCACAAAAGGAATGGCATTAATCGAATTAAAACAACAAGGATTTGATCGAGTAATTGAATTTGGTTTGGCATTTCGCCCCAACGAAAGCTTTCAAAAATTTCTAATTCTTGAACTAATGGGCAGACACAGTAACTTTTTATTATTAGATGAAAAAAGAAACGTAACAACTCTGGGGAAACAAATACGTGAAAGTCAATCTCGTTTAAGGCCTATTAGTACTGGCGACAAATATATACCGCCACCTTCATTAAGAGGTTTAAGTCCTACGAAAACTGGATCATTTGAAGAGTGGAAAAAGATATTATCCCTAGTACCAGTATCTCTTAAAAAAGCGTTAAATGATAATTTCCAGGGTATTAGTCCATCCCTATCCCTTCAACTAGCTAATGAAAATAAAGATATTGCTAATACATTAATAAATACATCTGTACAAAACCTATCCTCAAAAGATTGGCAATGTATATATTCAAGGTGGGAAAAATGGTTAAGGGTTATTGACAAAGAAGAATTCTGCCTTTGTTTTAATGGACCGAGTCCATACAGAGTATGGAAACCTGAAAGATTAGCTAAGGATTCAGATTGCAATCTAAGTTTAAATCTTGGCGGTTACTATACTAAATTTCTAGCGCAAAAGAAGCTTGAAGAAGCATATAAAAAACTATCATCAGAGCTTATTAAAAGAAAAATAAATGAAGAGAGATTATTACATAAGCAGCAAGATATATATCAAAAAACACTAAACGTTAATTCCTTAACAAGAAGTGCAGATATGATTTTATGCTTAAATGACTTAAACAAAGAAAAAATAAAAGAAGCTCAAAAATTATATAACACAGCAAAAAAACTAAAGAGAGCTAAATCAATATTACTAGAGAGAGTAAAACATCATGAAGAAAGAATTTTATTTATAAATGAAACGAATCTATTTCTTGAATATATTATCAATAATAAGAATCAACTTGAACATGAGAAACTAACTAGTATAAAAAACCTAATAGAAGATATAGAAACTTACCTTTTTAACAAGCAACAAACCAATACTAAAAAAGGGGCACAAAGAAAACAGCCTCAT
This sequence comes from Prochlorococcus marinus str. MIT 0918, assembly GCF_027359415.1. NCBI lineage: Bacteria > Bacillati > Cyanobacteriota > Cyanophyceae > Synechococcales > Prochlorococcaceae > Prochlorococcus > Prochlorococcus marinus. The sequence goes on along the minus strand of NZ_CP114780.1, from coordinate 1,698,071 downwards.
CAAATTTTACAAATAAAAAGCCCAAGTGGCTTAGACATACAGATTGGTCGGAATCATCGCCAAAATGAATTAATAAGTATAAAGAAATCTAAGAAAGGAGATATTTGGTTTCATGCTCAAGAGTGTCCTGGAAGTCATATAGTTTTAAAAGCTTCCAATGGAACGATAGAAGAAGAGGATATTAAAGTTAGCGCTGATTTGGCCTCATTTTTGAGTAAAGCTAAAGGGAATAATAAAGTCTCAGTTCTTATGGTTCAAACAAATCAACTTCAAAAGCTTAAAGGTGCGGCAACAGGAACTGTAAGCCCTAGAGAAGGAAAGGTTGTATGGGGTCAACCATCCAATGGCAAAAGATATCTAGAGCAATCCACAAAAAAAGCCTAGAATGACTTATTATTTTAGGCCAGTGAAGGTTTTAAAATGTTTGATTTTATTCTTGGATCACATGAATTCCTAGGGAATCATACTTTTGCTGAATTCTTAGTCGGTTACATTTTTGGAGCCGCATTAATAATAGGTGCTCCGACAGTCTTCCTGCTATTGGCTTTCATTAGTGCTCTCATGAAAACTAATGGGAAAATGGGAGGATATAGAGAGTATGAAAACTATGGGAAATCATCATTAAATGACTGCCCACCATTTATTTTGCCTGATCCAACAAACCCTAAATCATCAATGAACCGTCAAAATAATTCTAAAAAGGGTCGATTTGCATAATAATTAAATAAAGGCTCTAGCCTTTTCTTTTTAGATATAACCATTTATAAAACTATAAAAATTCAGTAAAGAAATCATTTCAAAAATGTTTTATAGAATAAATAAGTAAGAAGATGTTTACCAAGATTATTAAACTAATAAAAAAAGACTTCTCATAATCTGTCTAGTACCAAAAATCATGGTCAATGAACATGGTCAAGACAAACAAATGCCATTAGTAGAGCACCTAGAGGAACTCCGCCAAAGGGTTTTAAAAAGCCTTTTATCTATTTTAATTGGAGCCTTAATATGTATTATTTTTGTAAAACCATTAGTTAAAGCATTAGAATTACCTGCCGAAGGTATACATTTTCTTCAGCTCTCACCCGGTGAGTTTTTATTCGTATCAATAAAAGTTGCTGGTTATGGAGGGTTAACTATTGCCCTACCATATATAGTTTTTCAAATTCTTTCTTTTGTTTTACCTGGTCTTACAAAAAAAGAAAAGAACCTGATTACTCCTGCTGTAGCAGGTTCTAGCTTACTATTTCTTGTTGGAATATTTTTTGCCTGGTGGGCATTAGTACCTGCCGCTTTGAAGTTTTTAGTTAATTATGGTGCAGATGTAGTAGAACCACTTTGGTCAATTGAAAGGTATTTAGATTTTGTTTTATTGCTTATGGTTGGGACAGGGCTCTCTTTTCAAATACCAATATTACAATTGCTTTTAGGTGTTTTTAATCTCATTAACTGGAAACAAATGCTCTCTGCATGGAGATGGGTAATAATGTCTTCAGCAATTGCTGGAGCAATTATCACACCATCAACAGATCCCATAACAATGACTTTATTAGCAAGTTCTATATCAATTTTATTTTTCTTAGGTGTTTTACTTGTTGCTATTACTGATCAATTTAAAGAACAAATTCCTCCAACTGCTCATCCCCCCTCAAAAGCAAACTAATAGCCCTTCCTACACTTGGCTTTTGTTTTGTATTTAAAAGCCAATGCCTAACTAAATTGCTCTTCCCAAGTCTATTAATAATCTCAAGTACTTTCTCAAGCTTTTCACAATATTCCATTTCTTTTAAAGGGAAAGATTGTTTTTCTAGATAACCCCACATCATTTGCAAATAAAACCGTTCACCTTTTAATACAAGCCTAAGGTCGTAAGTGACTCCCCAACGATTGCGAAGACACTGCATGACTTCTTGGACTCCTAAAGGGTTGGTTTTTTGAGTACTTTCAGAAATACTAGTAGCCACAAAATCAAAGAATGATATTTAAATCCCTTCTTTTTCAAGCAGGGTAGACCCTTTACAAGTCATAATGGTTTTAATTATGAACTGTGTGAACATCAGGCATGACACAAATGAGTCCTAGCGATGTGCCCTCAATGGGGAGACGTCAGTTCATGAACCTTCTTACTTTTGGTACTGCTACAGGAGTTGCCTTAGGGGCTCTATACCCTGTTGCAAATTTTTTCATGCCATTAAGAGCTGGAGGTGGGACTGGAGGTTCAACGGCAAAAGATGAACTGGGCAATTCAGTAACCGCCAGTGGATGGTTATCCAATCACCCCGCTGGCGATAGAAGTCTTGTTCAAGGTCTAAAGGGAGACCCCACTTATTTAATAGTCGACGGGGATGATGCAATTGGAAATTTTGGCATTAATGCAATATGTACTCATCTAGGCTGTGTCGTTCCTTGGAATAGTGGAGAAAATAAATACATATGCCCATGTCATGGGAGTCAATATGATGCCAATGGAAAAGTTGTAAGAGGTCCTGCACCACTATCTCTTGCCTTAACACATATAGATGTAGAAGATGACAATGTACTTGTAAGTCAATGGACAGAAACTGACTTCCGAACTGGAGATCAGCCTTGGTGGGCCTAATTTGTTTCTCTCATTTAATTCTTTTTTCCTGTAATCATTAAAATCACCACATCATGAGACGCATACTTACTTTTTTCCTAGGATCCATAATTGTTGGATTTTCTTTGATTTTCTTCCCATCTTCAAGTTGGGCCTACCCTTTCTGGGCACAACAAAATTATGAGAATCCTAGAGAAGCTACTGGCAAGTTGGTTTGTGCAAACTGTCACCTAGCAAAGATGACAACCCAAGTAGAAGTTCCTCAATCAGTTGGAGCAGATAGCGTATTTAAAGCAGCAGTTAAAATTCCTTATAAAGCAGGTACTGAAGAGATAGGCGCAGATGGAAGCAAAGTACCTCTTCAGGTAGGCGCAATTGTAATGTTGCCTGATGGCTTTAAACTTGCCCCACAAGATCGTTGGACAGAAGATATTAAAGAAGAAACCAAAGGTGTTTACTTTACCAATTACAGCGAGGATAAAGACAATATAATATTGGTTGGTCCATTACCTGGTGATCAAAATAAAGAAATAGTCTTTCCTATTCTTTCTCCCAATCCTGCAACAGATAAGAATATTCACTTTGGGAAATACTCAATAAATGTAGGAGGCAATAGAGGGAGAGGGCAGGTTTATCCGACAGGTGAAAAAAGTAACAATTCTATTTTCACATCATCCAAACAAGGCACAGTTTCATCAATTACAAATGACGAAGACGGTATTACCAATATCACAATTCAATCAGATGAAGGGGATTCATTTGTCGAAACAATTCCAGTTGGGCCAAATGTAATAGTAAAAGAAGGAGATAAAATAGAAGCAGGAATGGCTTTAACCAATGACCCTAATGCAGGTGGCTTTGGTCAGTTAGATACAGAGGTTGTCCTTCAGAGTCCTGCCAGAGTGTTTGGATTAATTGCATTCTTTGCAGGAGTTGCATTAACACAAATTTTACTAGTCCTAAAGAAGAAACAAGTCGAGAAAGTGCAAGCTGCTAAAGAATTCTAAGAATACAAATAACACTAAATGGAAGCAATTATTGCTGCCTTAATATCTCCTGGCCCAATATTAGAAATTGGAGTATTACATTTACGTTGGTATGGCATCCTTATTGCATTAGCAGTATTAATTGGTCTTAGAATTTCTAGTCAACTTGCTAAAAGTAGAGATCTTCCCAATAATTTAATCAATGACTTATTACCTATATTAGTTTTAAGCTCTATTATTGGAGCAAGAATTTATTATGTTGTATTTGAGTGGCGAAAATATAATGGTATTTACTTTTGGAGCCAAATAAATTTATTTGGCATAACATTTTCAATACCTAGTTTTCTAGAGGTTTGGAGTGGAGGTATTGCAATTCATGGTGCATTAATAATGGGAACAATTTCAGTAATATTTTTCTGTAAATATAAAAAGCAGAATTTTTGGGATGTTCTAGATGTTCTTTTACCATCAGTAGCACTTGGACAGGCTATAGGAAGGTGGGGTAATTTTTTTAACAATGAAGCTTTTGGAATCCCAACTGATCTTCCATGGAAATTATTTATCCCATATTATGCTAGACCTGATGAATTTTTAAATTACAAATTTTTTCACCCCACATTTCTCTATGAGTCACTATGGAATATATGTATTTTCTTCTTGCTAATAAATCTCTTTAGATTAAATATTAATGGTTCTATAAAGCTACCTTCTGGAGCATTAAGCTGCATATATTTAATCTCTTACGGTTTTGGCCGTATTTGGATAGAAGGGCTTAGGATTGATCCGCTATGCATTGGGTCAACTCCTCCTTTTTGTGAAGGTGGTTTTAAAATCGCACAAATCGTTAGCTTAATGATGATTTGTTTAGGTGCACTTGGTCTCTTATGGATATATCAAATCAAAAGAAAAATGCCTAAGCTTGGCATAATTAACAAGAAAAGATAATGAATCCGATTTCAATAGTTGGAGCTGGACCTGGTGCCAAAGATTTATTAACGCTAAGAGCATTAAATAGAGTTAAAGAAGCTGACGTAATCGTATGGACAGACTCATTAATCTCTCCAGAAATCATAGCTCTAGCACCAACTCAATGTGAAAAAATTAGAACCAGTTCTCTAACTCTTGAAGAAATTTTATGCTTGCTTATCAAGCGAGCAAAAGACGGGAAAAAAATAGTTAGGCTTCACGATGGAGATCCATGCCTTTATGGCGCAATATCAGAGCAAATTTGCGGCTTAGCTGAAGAAGGAATAGAAGTTGAGGTTATACCTGGTATAAGTGCATATCAAGCTACTGCTGCAGAATTAAAAAAGGAATTAACCATTCCAGGTTTAGTACAAACCATTATTCTCAGCAGAACAAGTGGCAGAACCGGAACTCCCAAAACAGAAGAACTAGAGAATTTTGCAAAAACCGGGGCATCATTATGCATTTATCTAAGCGCCAGACACATAGATGATGTGCAAAAAAAACTGTTAAATCATTATCCTGAAGATACTCCTGTGGCTATTGGGCATAGGGTGACGTGGAAAGATCAATGGTTAAAAATAGTTCCTTTAAGAGAAATGGCTGCGATATCAAAAAAAGAAGGATTTATTAGAACAACGCTTTATATCATCAGTCCTGCATTGAAATCACATGATCAACGTTCAAAGCTCTATTATGATGGTCACAAACATTTATTTAGGAAAGAATAAATGGGAAAGTCTGAGAAAATACAATCAAAAGCAAATAATTTAACTGATGCTAAAATAACATTGAAAACCATTGGTCCTTTAATAAAAGATGCAAGAGAAAAACAAAATATATCACTAGAAAAATTATCTGAAAGCCTCAAAATTAGCCAAGACTATCTTTATGCAATTGAGGATGCTGATGAGAGTTCCTTACCTGAAATGATTTATGTAAAAGCAATGATAAGAAGACTCTCAGAAAAGCTAAATATTGACATAGTAAGTTTTTTAGAGAAAGAGGCTAACAAAAAGAGGCCAAATAAAGTCATAAACAAGAAGAAATCACGAATTAAATTTAAAAAGTCCTATATACTTTTTCCAATATTATCTATCATTGCAATATTGTCAGGTATTTTATCAACTAAGTTTTTGGTCCAAAGTTTTCTCAAAGAAAACTATACAGACACAACTAATAAAAGAGACATACTGCAAGAACAAACTTTAAGATAAAGTTGAATTAAAGTTATTGATCAACTAAAACTTTCAAATCAACTCCTGTCATATCTTTCACGATCGGGAAACAATTACTTAAGCTCCAACATTCCAGTGCTAAATTCTGATTTTTATTTTCTGGAATTAAATAAATCATAACTTCGGAATTTTTGCAAACTAGCTTCAAAGAATTAACTACAGGCTCAGGTCGAAGGTCTAAAGCAGCTGAAATGCGCAAAATTAAAGACATTTCTTGCACAAGTTTACGATGTTCCTTTTGTTCTAAAACCTGCCAAGACTCATGCCTTTTCTTTGGAAGGTTTTTCCTATGATATCTAGCTATAGCTGCGATCATGAGATGTTCTGCATCTGAATAACCCAACAATTCACCATGACGTATTAAATACCAAGAATGCTTATGGTAAGAACTTAAATTTATGTGTTTGCCGCAAGAATACAAAATAGCTGCAGCCCAAAGCAATTGTCTGCCAGCGCCATCATCATGATGCAAAACCCCATGAGTATTGTCATAGATAGAAAGCGCGTGTTTTGCCACACTTTCAGATCGTTTTCTATTGACTGAAAACCTTTCTGCTTGATGAATAACAGTACGTTCACGAATACTGCCTTGAAAACTAAATCGATCCTTTAACAAGCCTTTGCGAGACATCCAATCAACAATCAACCCTTCTCTTAAAGCCCTCTCACTAAGGACAACCTCCTTTTTATTTAACATTTGCATTGCTGTCTGCATAATCAACGCGCCTGGCACAATAATCTCAGCTCGTCGTTCACTTATAAACGACAACTTTTTCCGTTGAGGAAATGACATCTTCAGCAACTTCTCAAGTAACTTATCTAATTTTGCTTTTGAAAATTTATATCCATGCATTTTCAGCAAAAAATCCTCTTCTTCTGATGCTGTTAACGCACCTATGGCAAGTGCAGTACCACTAGTCGCTACTAATACCATGCTACCTAAATCATTTACACGAGAACAAATCTTATTAACAGCTGGCTCTAAAGATCCCTGTATAAATGTTCTTAAAAATTCAACTCTATTTGGCGAAGCAAACTCATCTTTCAAGAAATCTCTCTGAAGGCTTACAGCTCCTATCCTTGTACTAGTCAAAGCCCTTGCATCTTGGCTATCAGCAAGTATTAATTCTGTAGATCCTCCACCAATATCAATAATCAGATGAGGGTTCCCCTCAAAAGACATTCCTGAAAGCACTCCTAAATATATAAGTCGGGCTTCTTCGGATCCACTTATTAATTCAACTTCTAATTCAAGTTCTTCATTAATCTGAGCTAAGAGCTCTCTACCATTAGGAGCTTCTCTAATAGCACTTGTAGCCGCTAAAAGAATCTCATCAACTTTATAACTAAGAGCAAGTTCTTTAAAGCGTCTTAAAGTATCAATTACTCTCTTTTTTGCAGATTCTGTAAGTTCACCTGTATCCGAATCTCTGTTCCCAAGCCTAGTAGATGATTTTTCGGCTAATTCAATACTAAATGTTTGCAACTTTAAGTCTACAGTTGTAATCACTAAGTGAGTAGAATTTGTCCCTATATCAACTGCTGCTACTCTGCGAATCTTTTCATTATTTCTAAAGCGAGAATCCTTGCTTTGAAAATTCCCCTCATCATTAGATGAAAAAGGATCTAAGCCTGTAACTTCAACAGGATTCTTTGACACAATTAGTCTCAAAGCCGCTCAAGAAATCTAGCAGCAATTCCTTAATCATTGAAGGAAAACTTACAAGTGAAAAATTTTCTCATTGCCAACAAAACCCTTGAAAATTTAATAAGTCTGCTCCGATGGAACAAACCTAGTGGCAGATTGATTTTACTAATTCCTGCAGGATGGGCACTTTGGCTTGTTCCATCGGCTCCGCCTAATGGGAATTTAATTTTACTAATAATATTAGGAGGTCTCTTGGTTAGCGGATCCGGTTGTATCGCAAATGATCTCTGGGATAAAAAAATAGACTCTAAAGTTCAACGCACTAAAAATAGACCTTTAGCCAATGGGAGCATCAGCATAAACACTGCTCTAGCAATATTAGTGTTATTTCTTTTATTAAGTTTAAAAGTCATTTTTTTACTTCCTACGTCTAGCCAAGATCTTTGCTTAAAACTTGCTGGGATTGCTTTATTACCGATACTAATTTATCCATCTTCTAAAAGATGGTTTAAATATCCACAAATTCTTCTTGCAATCTGCTGGGGATTTGCAGTATTAATTCCCTGGGCAGCAAGTGAATCCTCTCTAAATGGTGGATTACCTCTCCTAACATGTTGGCTAGCAACAATGGTTTGGACTTTTGGCTTTGATACTGTTTATGCCATGGCAGATAAAAATGACGATAAAGAACTCGGTCTTAATAGCAGTGCTATAGCACTTGGGACAAACGCTTTTAAAATAGTTTCTATTTGCTATGCCTTAACATCCTTGTTCATCGCAATTAGCGCATTAAGCCAGGGGATAGGGATAATCTTTTGGCCTTTTTGGATATTGGCCAGCATGGGGATGCAACGAGAATTAATATCCTTAACCACATTAAAATCAAACATGAAATTTTTTGGGCGACATTTTCGCAACCAAGTCTTTTTAGGAAGCCTGATTTTACTTGGACTAATGGTTGGAAATATTTAGCAAATGACTCTTATTAACCAAGGTACAATTACAAAGCCACTACAAACTGGAGACAAGGTCCTTTCAATAGCTGTAAGTTCACCTGTAAACAACAAGGAGACGCTACTTCAAGGGTTAAAGATACTAAAAGAATGGGGCTTGATAATTGATAACAAAGTTGAAATTGGAAGACATTGGGGATATTTTTCCGGAGAAGATGCTCTTAGACATGATGAATTGTATCCTGCCAAAACCCCTTCCTTAACTGCATTTGCCAAAGGGGGCTGGGGATCTGCTCGATTATTAGAATACCCTCAACCATGGAAAGTAGGTTGGGTACTTGGTTACTCAGACATATCATCTCTACTGCTTGCAAGATTAAAAGCTGGTTTTGATGGTGGGGTTCATGGACCAATGATAAGCACTCTTGCAACTGAACCTAAGTGGAGCAAAGAACGACTAAGGTCTCTTTTGTTCGACAAATCTGTGCCTAGCCTTTATGGAGAGCCCTGGGTTGATGGGATAGGTCATGGTCCTTTAATTGCAACCAACTTAACTGTAGGATCTCATCTACTAGGAAGTAGCCATATGCCAAATCTTAAAGGTGCTATTTTAGTTATTGAAGATATTGGAGAAGCTCCTTATAGGATTGATAGGATGTTGACTCAATGGAGACTAAATGGCTTACTTCAAAACCTTGCAGGACTAGCGTTTGGCACTTTCAGGGATTGCGAATCCCAACAAGAAGACCAGGATAATCAATCTTTCAATCTACAAGAAATTCTTAAGGAACGCTCTATGGATTTAAATATTCCTGTAGTTGCAAATCTCCCTGTAGGTCATTGTTGCGGTAATGCCGCCCTCCCTCTCGGGTGGGAAGCTACTCTTAATGGTCAACAAGGGACCCTTAGTCTTTTCCCCTGCTCTTAATTAATGCATCAGCAATAACAAGATCAAATGGCGTGGTCACTTTAATGTTCGATGGCGAGGATTCTAAAACCTTCACAGGCCAACCAAGTTTTTCAAACAAAGATGCATCATCTGTGACGCTCCAACCATTTAAAAGAGCTGTTTGATGCCCTTTTTTTAACTCTTGAACAGAAAAAGCTTGAGGCGTTTGTGCAGCCCACAAATCAGATCTCTCGGGAGTATTGGCTATAAAACCATCTTTAGATACTTTTTTTATTGTGTCGCTCACTGGAGTCGCAGCAATAACTGAAACTCCTTGTTGGACTAATTTAGAACAGCTATCAAACAAATCAGACTCGACTAAGCATCTTGCTCCATCATGAATAAGAACATATTCAGCTTCTAAAGGCAAAGCAGCCAAGCCTAATTGAACAGACTCTTGACGTGTCCTGCCTCCATCAATCCAATGAACATTCATGGAATGTTCTTCAATGAGAGGAATTATGGCTTCTTTATCACAAGGCTGAGCAACGATTCCAATCCACTCTATTGATTTAGCTGCTTTAACAGCCTCAAAAGTCCAAGCCAATACAGGTTTTCCCGCTACTTTCAACAGTAATTTATTGCAATTAGCACCCATCCGAGTACCACTACCTGCTGCTGCAATTAATAAATGCAAAATTTACTCCTTTTAAGAAAGAGATTAATAACGTTGAACTTACTCAACATTGTTCTAACTTATTAAGTTGAGCACATACTGCTTTGATCCCCACAATCAAAGAAACAAAACATCGCATGACTTCTTCCTCAATTCTTCATGGTCAAACTGCAATTGTTACTGGTGCTAGTAGAGGGATAGGGAAAGCAATTGCTTTATCTCTTGCCAATGCAGGAGCAGAAGTTGTTGTGAATTATGCAAACTCACTAGAAAAAGCCGAGGAGGTTGTAAATAAAATCAAAGCCTCTGGCGGAAATGCTTATGCCTTAAAAGCTGATATAGCAGATGAAATTTCTGTTAATCAATTAATCAATACAGTTTTAGAGAAAAGTGGAAAAATAGACATTTTAATAAACAATGCTGGTATCACAAAAGATGGTTTATTAATGAGAATGAAGAAAGAAGATTGGCAATCAGTAATTAATCTGAATTTAACAGGCGTTTTCTTTTGTACCAAAGCAGTTTCCAGATCAATGATCAAACAAAAAAAAGGCAGGATAATTAACATCACATCTGTTGTAGGCATTATGGGGAATGGTGGTCAATCTAATTACGCTTCAGCTAAAGCAGGTGTTATTGGATTAACAAAAAGTACAGCAAAAGAATTTGCTAGCAGAGGTATTACAGTAAATGCTGTTGCTCCTGGATTTATACAAACCGATATGACAAAAGAATTAGATGCAACCCCAATCCTTAAATCAATTCCATTGGGTTGTTTCGGGACTCCTGAACATGTTGCTGGAACTGTATGTTTCCTAGCAGGTGATCCTGCTGCTTCCTATATCACTGGACAAGTTTTGCAAGTCGATGGGGGAATGGTGATGAGCTAAATCTAAAAAACTACTCAATTCTCGAAACACTTATATCAAAAGGAAACCGATCAGATTAAACCAATTTGTTTAGCTAGATAATACAAGTGGAATAGGAATAACTAATCAGAACAATGAAGATTAACTCCTCTAAAACCTCAAAATTGTTAATACTATAACTAAAATCATGCTTATGTACTATCAATAATTAATCCTCTAGTTATCAAATTGGGATCCTTGATAGTATTCCTCAAATAAGCCATAGGGCGCTTTGATTGAAAGAAAGCATTAACATTAATAGCTTTTTCTTGGATTAAAACGCTTATTGATAAATGAAAGAGAGCTCTAACTGGCACGCTAACACTTAAATTATTATTGCTCTATTGATTGGCCAAGTTCATCCCTCAATCTACGAATACGCTGTAGCAACTTTAATCTCCTCTTCCTAGCTGTTGCTGTCAAGAAAAGGCGCAAAGGGAAATAAATCACAGTCATTATTCCAGCCAGGCCGGTCATCAAAATAAAAAATAACGATCCCGAATCATTCATATATTCAACATTAAGTCTCGAACAGATAATATCCACAATTTAAATCAAAAATTCAAAGGATTCGGCTTTCCCCACTTCTTTACATCTGACTTTCCGTAAGAGTGTTAATGGAAATTGCGAATGGTACCCAAAAACATGTCAAAAATCATTAGATCATCTGATGAGTCCAGAGTCGCTCTAGAAAATGGTGTAAATTCATTGGCTGACGCTGTAAAAGTAACTATTGGGCCAAAAGGCAGAAACGTAGTCTTAGAAAAGAAATTTGGGGCCCCAGATATCGTTAATGATGGAGTTAGCATTGCAAAAGATATTGAATTGGAAAATCCCTTTGAGAATCTTGGTGCAAAGCTTATAGAGCAAGTTGCTTCTAAAACAAAAGATAAAGCTGGTGATGGAACAACAACAGCGACAGTTTTAGCTCAAGTTATGGTTCATGAGGGGTTAAAAAATACAGCTGCTGGCGCAAGTCCTATTGAGCTTCGTCGTGGAATGGAAAAGGCTTTAGCATGTATTATTGAAAACTTGCAAAAGCAAAGTAAAAAGATTAGTGGAGACAAAGTAGTTCAAGTCGCAACCGTAAGTTCAGGGGGAGATGAAGAAATAGGAAAGATGGTTTCAGAAGCCATGGAGAAAGTAAGTGTTGATGGGGTAATTACAGTTGAAGAGTCAAAGTCATTAAACACAGAGTTGGAAATAACTGAGGGCATGGCATTTGATAGAGGTTATAGTTCTCCATACTTTGTTACTGACTCTGAACGTCAAATTTGTGAGTTTGAGAATCCTTTACTTTTAATTACAGATAAAAAAATTAGTTCAATAAATGATCTTGTGCCCGTATTAGAAACAGTCCAAAAAAGCTCTTCCCCACTTGTTATTTTGGCCGAAGAAGTAGATGGTGAGGCCTTGGCAACACTAGTAGTTAACAAAAACCGTGGAGTACTTCAAGTCGCAGCAGTAAGAGCTCCATCATTTGGAGAAAGAAGGAAAGCTGCTCTTGCTGATATCGCAGTATTAACAAATGGCACTTTGATAAGCGAAGACAAAGCAATGTCTTTAGACAAAGTTCAGTTATCTGATTTAGGCAAAGCAAGAAAAATAACTATCACAAAAGAATCAACGACAATAGTTGCTAATGATGACACTAAGAATGAGGTTTCTTCAAGAGTTGCCTCTATTAAGCGTGAATTAGATCAAACAGAGTCTGATTACGACAAAGAAAAGCTTAATGAACGAATTGCAAAACTTGCTGGTGGTGTTGCAGTAATTAAGGTAGGAGCTCCAACAGAAACAGAATTAAAAAACCGTAAATTACGTATAGAAGATGCTTTAAATGCAACACGTGCTGCTGTTGAGGAGGGTATTGTTGCAGGAGGGGGAACTACTCTCATTCAATTAGGTGAAGCATTAAATCCTCTAAAAAAAGAACTGGAAGGTGACCAAGCGACAGGTGTAGAAATAATCAAACAAGCATTATCTGCACCTGCAAAACAAATTGCTCACAATGCTGGTGAAAATGGAGATGTAGTGGTTTCAGAAATCCAACGACTTGGCAAAGGGTTTAATGCTGCCACTGGTAAATATGAGGATTTAATGTCTGCAGGCATAATTGATGCAGTGAAAGTAATTAGATTGGCTTTACAAGATGCTGTATCTATTGCATCACTACTTATTACAACAGAAGTTGTCATCGCAGATAAGCCAGAACCGCCAGCTTCTGCTGGAGAGGGAGGGGCTGATCCAATGGGCGGAATGGGCGGAATGGGCGGAATGGGTGGAATGGGCGGAATGGGCGGAATGGGCGGAATGGGTATGCCTGGAATGATGTGATCTCATAGGCAAGTCAAAACAACAATAATTTTCTTATATCTAATATCTATAGGTTCCTACACTAATTCAAGAAGCTTTAGGTATTGACTCTTCAAAACGAGTAGGCAACCATCTTCTAAAACTGCTTATTGCTGGGGATGGTGGAGGTGAAATATATTTTAATTCCTCAATTTGCCCATGTTCTTTTAAGCTCTTATCCATTTGTTCCAATGTATCTATCTCCTGATAGTCAACAGTTTCATCTATGTAATTTACCAAATTTTGATTTTTTGTTATGGATGAAATCTCATTTGAATAATTAACTAAAGCATCTTGATCTAAACCATTTTTTACACCAGGATTATTCTCTAACGTTGAATGCTCTGTATATACAGAAATGTTTTCAACAAAACTTGTCTCTTGAGCAGTAGATTCATCAAGAGTGTCATAACCAAATCTATGCACCCATTGTGCTTTTAAACAAGAAACCTGATCCTGAGAATCAATCTTGATAGCATTACAAATCTTCTTGCGAAGATGGTCTTTGCGAAAGAGAATACATTCTATTGGCATTGTTAAAAAATCAAAGTTAAGTGAGTTTGCGATTTAATAATGGGCGAATAAGCAAAAACAAACCTACAGTTAAAACCATTAATAGAAGCAAGCATCCATATCCTGTGATGTCTCCATAAGGAGCTTGTATAAGGATGCTTCCCATATCAAGCGAGTTGCTATATGCAGCTCGAATAGGTTCTATAGCAAATGTAAGAGGATTAACTGTTGCTAGCCAGCCCAACCATACAGGCATGAAAGAAATTGGAACTAAAGCTGTGCTTGCAAAAAGTAGTGGTAAATTGAAAACAAATATCACAGCAATTAATTCAATATGTCCTGGTAAAAGAAATGCCAATCCCAGGCTTAATGCAGTTACTCCAAAAACTAAAATAATAAGAGTTAAAAGTACTAAGGCAAATCCCTCTGCGCTAGGCCATCCATAACCAAGAAGAAAAGCTGCCCCCATAATCGAAATGCTTTGCAAAATACTAATACTTGTTATATAAATGACTGAAGAAAAAACAATTGAACTTCTCGTCTGTAAAGGAGCAACAAGTAAGCGATTTAAAAATCCAAATTCACGATCAAACATTACTGGCAACCCAGCATTAAGGGCTCCACTAAAAGCAGTAAAAACAATGATCCCGGCACCAAGAAATTTTCCATAATCCATTCCTCCTGGCAAAAACTCTTTAGGCGCATTTGCAAATAAAGCGCCGAACAAAAACAACCAAATCAATGGTTGAAGGATGCCTGCAACTAAAGTTGAAGGACGACGGATTAGCTGCAAAAAAAGTCTCCAAGTTAAAGCGAAAACTTCTTGAAAAAATCGCGCCATTTGGGAGCTGGTTTTTTCAGTATTTTGCAGAGGTGAAGCTGTAGTTTTCATGAGGCAACTAATAAGAAAAAAATTCTTAATCGCATTAATTAAAGAGGGGTTTTATCTCATAGATTGCTTTGCTTCTTTTTTAAAATCTCTCTTACTAGAGACTTCCAACTCTGTATCCATGAGAGTCTTTCCAGTTGCCTGCAGATAAACATCATCTAAACTAGGGCGACTTTCAGAAACTGCAAATACATCAAACCCTTCACCATTTAATTTACAGCGTAATCTGGATAAAGAGTCAGCAGCATCAATAAAAAAGTTCAAAGAAAATCCCTGAGCCTTATTAACTACTACATTATTGACACCTTCAATCTCTTCAATCAAACCTTTAACTTTTTCACCCTCAATTTGCGTACTAAATTCTCTAACCCTCAAAGTAACTCTATTATCTCCTAATTCTTTTTTTAGTTCCTCTGGAGACCCTTGAGCAATAACCCTCCCAGAATCAATTATTGCCATCTGATCAGAAAGTTCATCAACCTCCTCAAGATAATGGCTACTTAAAAGAATAGTTTTACCTTCATCACGAAGCTCTCTTAACAATGACCATATGGTTGCTCGGCTTTCTATATCCAAACCAACTGTAGGTTCATCTAAAACTAATAATTGAGGTTCATGCAATAGTCCAGCAGCAAGATCTAGTCGTCTTCTCATGCCACCTGAATAAGAACCAGAACGTCTATCGATCCAAGAAGTCATAGCAAGTCTTTTAATTAGTTCTCCAATTCTTCTATCTCTATAAGTCTTACGCAGGTGATAAAGATCACCTTGCAACTGAAGTAACTCTCTCCCTGTAAGAATCTTGTCTATTGCAACCTCTTGCGCTACATAACCAATTTTATTTCTAACAAAATCAGGATTTTCTAAAGCGTTTATGCCAGCAAGAGTAACTTGGCCAGAATCAGGTTCTAACAAAGTACAAAGGATTCTCAAAGTAGTACTTTTGCCAGATCCATTAGGTCCAAGAAGACCAAACAAACACCCTTCTGGAACCTTAAGAGTTAATTTTCTTAAAGCCTTGACAGAGCCATAAGACTTCTCTAAATCCTGAAGTTCAATAAGGTGCATTGAAAAGGGATCAGATAATCAATATTAGAAATCTAGAGAAAAAATTGGTAAAAAGTGAATTATCAATGATGTTAATTATCTTTTTTTAAGCAATAGAAAACACATCTCTCATATTTAGGAAAAGGTAAATAGCTTGGTTATGAAATTGGCACGCTAACGAAAGCCGACTAATAACGAGCAAAAGACAAATCCCAAACATATAAAGAATCGACCAACGAAAAAGTCCTTTTGCTCGTTTCATATCTTCAGGATCTTCAGCCAATCTTTGAACCATTTGCAAGAGTCTTACATTAAAAGGCACTACTAAAATTCCATAAAATAGTCCTCCTTCAGGCAAGGCAAGTACACCTAAAAAGCTTAATAAGATTGTTGCCCAACCATACTGAGAGATTGCCTTTGCAGTAACAGCAGAGCCCTTAACTACTGGCAACATAGGTATCCCTACGGATTTATAGTCATCTTTCAAGAAAATTGCTAATGCCCAGAAGTGTGCAGGTGTCCATACCATTACCAATGCAAACAGCCACCATCCGCTAAGACCAATATGCCCAGTTGCTGCTGCTGCGCCAACCAAAGGAGGGATTGCTCCAGCAACTCCTCCTATCACTATATTTTGAGAGGTTCGAGGCTTTAAAAAAGCTGTATACAGCAAAACGTAGCTACATAACCCCAGCAAAGAAAGCCCTGCTGCCAAGCAATTAACACCACTGATCAAAAGAGCAGCTGCAGCCAATGTACAAGAGATGGCACCTGCAAAAACTGCTGTAGGGGATAAGCGGCCAGAAGGCAATGCCCTAGAACTAGTACGTTGCATACGTCCATCTAAATCTTGCTCCCAAAGGCAATTCAATGCTCCAGCAGCAGCAGCGGCAAGAGCACCTCCTCCCAGAGTGCAAACAATTTTTGGAGAGGATAAAGGCCACCCATCACTTAATGCCATTCCGCCAATTGTTGTTGCCAAAAGCAATGGGATCAAACGAGGCTTTGCTACTTCCAACCAAGGGGGTAGCTTAATCTTTTTCCTAGACGGAACTATTTGATCACGCCTAGTAGATTCTGGAAAAATTTGAGTAGTTGAACTAACCATGGCAAATCTTAAGAGAAGTTTCATCAACTAAATGAGGTGCAATAGAAGACGAATGGGTTACCTTTCGAACACTAAGAGCAGATAAGAATGCAACTAATAAGGATGCAATTAGTTGATGGCAAACGATTACTAATGGTTCACTTAAAGCTAAGAAAACAGCAAGTGAACCTAACCCAATTTGCAAAACCACAAGTCCTAAAAGAATTAAAAAGAACGGCCATTGTGAGCGAAACCATCCCCCCATAGAAATAGATACAAAGGACAACAAACAAATGCTTAGGACAACTGGCAATGCTGAAAAACTATGCAGATTCAACCATCCACAATCAACACCATTAGATATGCATTTTTGAGCTGACCATGTTGTTGCTAATCTGCTCCCAAGCAAACACTGCATAAAAACCATCAAAAGCGAACCTCTTGCTAAAAACTTCCACCAAAATGGAGGGTCTGTTCCATTTGGAGAAAGTAAACTCTGGGACAATCCACTCACAAGCGCTACTAATGTTAAAGCCAAAAACAAGTGACCCATTACCACAAAAGAAGGCAAAAGATTTATAACAGTTAAAGCGCCAAAACTACCTTGAAGAATAACTAAAGATAAGATCATAAAATTCAGCCATAGCAACCTATTTGATACATAAGATCTATATATTAAAGATAATAAGAATTGCACGGCAATAGCAATACCAACAAAGCAAGCATCTAAACGATGAAACCATTCAAGAAAAACTTGGACATTCATTTTGCCTTTTGGGAAAATCGACCCATAACAAAGAGGCCAATCAGGACAAGCTAAGCCAGCTTCCATAACACGTGTAGCGCCTCCAATGGCAACCAATGCTATCAAGGCCACTAGAACATGAGAGGCCAATTGGCCTAGGCGGGCTCTAATTATGTTTGGAGTCAAACTGGTCAAAATTGAGCTCCAAATAAAAAATATTTCTTATATCGCAAGGTAGCCATTTCAGATGCTACGGCATGTTTTTATCAGGAGTACAACTAAATAAAGTTTGAAAAATCTCCCATTCCTGACAAATTCACTTCATTTGATTTTATGGATTATTCAAATCCCTCTAAAAGAAAGAAAATCTCAGGAATTAATCATATAGAAAGTTTTCTGCATGCATGAAAGTGCAATTCTCTATAAATTAGAAATTAAGTTCATTTAGTTTTATATTGCTCCCAAAAACAGCTATATATACAATTTTAATTAGCCTGACCCTTATCCTTGGCGGTATATGGGCAAGTGATCATTTAAGTTTTTTACCTGCTGTAGCAAGTACTAATGCACCTATATATGATGAATTATTTAAAGTTCTTTTTGTTATTGGGACAATATTATTTGTTGGGATGACAGCCCTTGTTGTTTATAGCCTTATTCATTTCCGAAAAAAACCAGGGGAAACAGGAGATGGTTTGCCAATAGAGGACAATCTGCCACTTGAAATTTTATGGACAGCTATTCCAGCAATAGTAATTTTATTTGTTGGTCTTTACAGCTATGACATATATGAACGCATGGGGGGAATGCAAACTCTGAATCATAGTCATAACAATGAGTCAGAAATGGTTCATCAAAGGCTTTGGGGAGGTATTGGGTCAGCAAAACAAGAGACTGAATCTTTGCAATCAATTCCTGTACTAAATATTGAATTAACCGCAATGCAATTTGCTTTTCTATTTAATTATCCGGAAGGAGAAATTATCTCTGGAGAACTTCATGTTCCATTAGGGCAACCAGTAAGCATGAGAATGGAATCTAAAGATGTAATTCATGCATTTTGGGTACCTGAGTTTCGACTCAAACAAGATGTAATACCAGGTCAACCAACAATCTTGAATTTCACACCTACCAAAGCTGGGAGATATCCAATCATATGTGCAGAGCTATGTGGGCCATATCATGGGGGCATGCGTTCCACTGTTGTAGTGGAACAACCTGAAGAATATCAATCCTGGTTCCAAAAGAATGCCAAACAGCCTGAAATAGAATTATGAGCTTTTCAATCCAACAAGAAAACACTCAAAAGGAACCAAACCTTCAACCTACCGGTTGGTTCCGTTACTTTAGCTTTAGCTTAGATCACAAAGTTATTGGTCTTCAATATTTAGTTTGCGGCTTTATTTTTTACCTGATAGGAGGATCTTTAGCTAGTGCTATTCGTATAGAACTTGTAAGCCCTATTTCAGACTTTATGCCAAGAGAAATCTACAACCAAATTTTGACTCTTCATGGAACAATAATGATTTTCTTGTGGATTGTTCCAGTTGTAAATGGTGCATTTGGTAATTATTTAATTCCATTTTACGTCGGAGCTCGAGATATGGCATTCCCTAGACTTAATGCAGTTGCTTTTTGGCTTATCCCTCCTGCAGGATTAATGTTAATAAGTAGTTATTTTATTAATGGTGCTGCTCAGTCTGGTTGGACTGCTTACCCACCTCTCAGTATTACTACTCCTGCAGCAGGCCAAATCGTATGGATTATCAGTGTGCTACTGCTTGGTGGTAGTTCTATCTTTGGAGGTATCAATTTCATAGCTACTATTCTCAAATTAAGAAGGCCTGGCTTAAAGCTCATGCAATTGCCTATGTATTGCTGGGCAATGTTGGGAACAAGTATTTTAGTGGTTTTATCTACACCTGTATTGGCTGGAACCCTAATCCTCTTAAGTTTCGACATTGTGGCGCATACAGGTTTTTTCAATCCTGCTTTAGGAGGCAATGTAATTGTTTATCAACATCTTTTCTGGTTCTATTCTCATCCTGCGGTTTACATAATGGTTTTACCAGCTTTTGGATTAGTAAGCGAGATCCTTCCAATTCATTCGCGAAAACCTCTTTTCGGATATACAACTATGGTTTATTCAATAATGGGGATTGTAGTTCTAGGCCTTATAGTTTGGGCACACCACATGTTTACCAGTGGCACACCACCATGGATGAGGCTCTTTTTTACTATTGCTACTGCATTTATCGCAGTACCAACTGGTATTAAATTCTTTAATTGGGTAGCAACTCTTTGGGGAGGGCGTATATCAATTAATAGTGCAATTCTTTTTTCCTGTGGATTTATTGTGAATTTTGTTCTAGGAGGAATTACAGGAGTTGCTTTAGCTCAAGTCCCTTTTGATGTACATGTTCATGACACCTACTTTGTAGTCGCCCACTTTCATTACATAGTCTATGGAGGTTCTGTTTTTGTAATCTTTTCATCAATTTATCATTGGTACCCAAAATTCACAGGCAAAATGCTTAATGAAAAACTCGGTAAATTACATTTTATTATTACCTTTATTGGCTTCAATCTATGTTTTGCCCCTCAACATTGGTTAGGTCTTAATGGCATGCCAAGACGCGTCGCAGAATATGACCCTCAATTTGCTTTGGTTAATCAAATAAGCAGTATAGGTGCATTACTTATGGCCTTAAGTACTCTTCCATTCTTATTTAATGTTATTTATAGCGCTATAAAAGGAGAAGAAGCTGGTGATAATCCATGGCAAGCTTTAACACCTGAATGGTTAACAAGCTCTCCACCACCTGTTGAAAATTGGGTTGGAGAAGCGCCTCTGGTAACTAAGCCATATGGATATGGAGAAGAAGAGCACAAAAACGACGAGCCAACTAACAACGAATTACAAAGCTTATGACCATAGTTTCACCGCTAAACGAGAAATCTGAACAATCAATTTCCCAACAAAACAACCATGAAGATCATCGATTGTTTGGTTTAATTGCTTTTCTTGTGGCAGATGGAATGACCTTTGCGGGATTTTTTGCTGCTTATTTAACTTACAAAGCAGTCAACCCTTTACTTCCTGATGCTATTTACGAGTTAGAACTTCCACTCCCAACATTAAATACAATATTACTACTTGTAAGCAGTGCGACATTTCATAGAGCCGGAACAGCCTTAGGCAAAAAAAAGAATAGTCAATGTCAAATTTGGCTACTTGTTACCGCAGGGCTTGGGATTGCTTTTTTAGCAAGCCAAATGGTGGAATATTTCACCCTGCCATTTGGGCTCACAGACAACCTTTATGCAAGCACTTTTTATGCACTTACTGGTTTCCATGGGCTACATGTCACTCTAGGAACATTAATGATCTTAATTGTATGGTGGCAAGCACGTTCCCCTGGAGGGCGCATATCAAGTGAAAACAAGTTTCCTCTAGAGGCAGCAGAAGTGTATTGGCATTTTGTTGATGGCATATGGGTTGTTTTATTCATCATCCTCTATCTTCTTTAATCTTGAATTCTTGATACTAAAAAAGAAAATTTCACAGCGTTTTGTTGCCACAATTGCAGTTATTCGTCAGAATTAATAGAAATTAATAGAACTATTAAATGCTGGTAGGCAAGGAATTACTCGAAAAAGCCAAATCCTTAAGCAATTGTTCTGAGGATGAGATTGCAAGAGGTTGCGGTTATGTGGGCCCAAGTGGAAGGGTTTTACGAAAAAACTTCTATCGAGCCTTAGTGCAAGCAAAGGGATACAAACTACGTTCAAATGGTCCTGGAAGGCCAGGGAATCGATCTTCTCGTGGCCGACAAGCAGAATTTCGCACTAAAGTTCACGGAAATGGAAACCTTTTAATCGGACACGCCTATACCAAAAAACTAGGTTTAGAGCCTGGTCAAGAATTTAGGATAGACATAAGAAAAGATTCTGGTGCTATCTCTCTTCAACCCTTAAGTGGTAAAAAAGCATAAAAAAATTTACTCTTTCTGCATAAACAAAAAGAGTTTAACCAAATCCATTATTTATTAACCAATCTTCTGAAAGGTTTGAATTTTCAACCTGAGAATTCTTTTTCTTATCAATTAAACGTTCACCCAATAAGCTCTCTGCATATTTTGCCATCAGATCAGCTTCTAAATTAATTAACTCTCCTTCTTTTAAATATTTTAAAGAAGTGTTTTCCCAAGTATGCGGGATAACGGCTATTGAGAAAGTTCCTTGATCAAATTTGCTTTCTGCTACGGTAAGGCTTATTCCATTTAATGAAATACTTGCTTTATCACATGTATATTTTGAAAATGTAAAGTCTTCCCATTTAATTTTTAAATGCCACGAATTACTTAAAGCCTGGATAGAAATAACCTTGCCTAACCCATCTACATGCCCACTCACTAAATGCCCACCTAAACGATCACATAAACGTAAAGCAAGTTCTAAGTTAACAATTCCTCTTTCATCTGCTTTATAACCAAGTACAGTTTTCTTTAAAGTCTCTTCGCTGATATTAGCTAAAAATGCTGTGTTTCTAAGTGCGCAAACTGTTAAACAAACTCCATCAACAGCAATACTATCGCCTAAATTCAAGTCAGGAAAAGAGTTTGGCACTTCAATCAAGACACCCTGAGCATGACGTTGAATTTTTCCTACTGCTTGAACAAGCCCTGTAAACATTTAAAAGCACCTAAATAAAAATCTTTAGTCATAATTTATTCAATAAACTAACAAAAAGCATTTCAGAGAAAAACAATTGCACTCTCTTGCTCCAACTCATCATATTCAACTGTTATGAAGAAAAAATGAAGATCATACGTAATCAATTTGGTATAGGCCCAAAAGTGAGTTTGTTTACCTTAGGGACCATGAGAGCTATAGAGTCTAAAGCACAAATGTATTCAGTGCTAAAAAGAGCTTGTTTGATAGGAATTAATCATATTGAAACTGCTCCTATATATGGTCCTGCAGAAACTTTTCTAGGAGAATCTCTTGAGAAACTTAACTTTGAAGGAATTCATCCTCAAGGAGGCTGGATAATAACCACTAAAATCATCCCGAATTGTCCACTAGCTAAAGGGAAGAAGCAAATCAAAGGAATGCTTAAAAGATTAGGTGTCGAAAAGATTCATAATTTAGCAATACATGGCTTAAATCTTTCTACACACCTCAATTGGGCACTGAATGGTGATGGTTATGAATTGTTTGAGTGGGCAAGGGATGAGAATTTAATTGAGCAAGTCGGTTTTAGTTCACATGGCTCTTATTCTCTAATTCAATCGGCTATTGAGAGTAATCATTTTAACTTTTGTAGTCTTCACCTTCACTTATTAGATCCAGAAAGAATCCCTCTTGCACAAAAAGCTTTAGAGAAAGGAATGGGAGTAATGGCTATTTCACCTGCGGACAAAGGAGGTCATTTACATACGCCAAGTCAAACTTTAATAGATGATTGTTATCCTATAGCTCCTATAGAAATAGCCTATAGATTTTTACTTTCCCAGGGGGTTAGCACTTTAACAATAGGTGCACAATCATGCAAAGACCTTGACCTTACAAGCAAGTTGATCAATGCGAATGATCCTTTAAGGCCATTGGAGAAGGTGGTTATAAGTCGAATTCATAGCAATGCTAAAAGACGTTTAGGAAATACATTTTGCGGGCAATGTCGAGAATGTCTCCCATGTCCTATGAACGTTCCCATACCTGAGATCCTACGCCTCCGAAACCTAGCCATAGGACATGAGCTGCAATCTTTTTCTAAAGAGAGGTATAATTTAATAGGCAAAGCAGGGCATTGGTGGGAAACGCATAATGCAAGCTCATGTCAAAAGTGCGGGGATTGCTTGCCTAGATGTCCTAACAATCTTTTAATTCCTGATCTGCTTGAAGAAACTCATTCTGAGTTATTAGATTCTCCTAAACGCAGACTATGGGAATGAATTAAACCAACGTTCTTCTAGAAGGTTTTCTTCCATAAGAGTTAATGGAGAGAAAGACCAAGAATTCTCAAAAGATCGTCTAGATTTATAAATGACTTGATATTTTAATGGAAGTAAATCAATTGCCTGCTCAAGTTCAGAGTATGGCAGAGGAGGGATCCAACCATTTGAAAGCAATTGGACCAATAATGGGAGAGTCCATGATTGCTTAATCCATTCCAACGGCGTTGGTTTTAGAGACAGTCTTGGTTTAAGTAGTAATGTCCAATTCAAAGGAGCTCCTTCAATAGGGAATGCAATCCTTAAGCGAGAGTCCCTTACTAGGATTTTCAAGCAAACTTGCAAAGGAAGAATAGCAACTTTGGCCTTCCCAGAAAGAAGCCAATTCATGCCATTAACATCATCAAAAGCCGCTGCTTGCTTTCTTAAACGTTGCAATGAGTCACTAGGGCTCATTCGATCTGCTAAAGACATAATCAACCGGGGACTATTAGGGAAAACAATATGTCCTTTAAGGTCAGAATCCAAGAGTACATCCCATGAGCCTTTTGCTTCACTGGCCCAATTCTCACCTCTTCTAAAAATCATTACCCAAGGGCTAACAGCTACTGGCAGGAGTCGTAATGCTATCTCTGAGGAGAAATTATTTAAAAAGATTTTTGCTTGACTATTATATCTAGCCAAGAAATCATCTGAAGCAATAGACTGAAAATCATCATAAGGGCAATTTCTTAACCAGCCATCACCAATAGCTATTAAATCAGTGTCTTCTTGAAATCGAGCTTTAAAAAAATCGGTACCTGGAGTAATATCTAAAAGCTGATATCGCCAATTAGAAGGCAAAGTCTTCAAGAATTCTTTAGGGATAATCCCTTTTGGAAGTCTAATGGTAGCTCTACTATCTCCAAATGAACAGCCATATAGGCTCAGGGTCCCTGCTAAAACTCCTAATCGAATAAAATCTCTTCTGCTTAGGGTCGTCATACCTCTCATAATTCAGGCCCTATGAATGTCATCAACATAACTAGTTAATTCTATATAGACTATCAACCGCCTCTTCACATTCTTCCAATAGTTTTTGACAAGTAAAACCATTTAATTGAGCTAACAAAGTGAATGCACCTGCACCAACTCCTTCTTTAACAAATCCATGTTCGTAATCTCTTAAAACCTTCTTAGAACTTCTACAAAAACGCAACCCACAAGACAACCCAAGTAGAGACACTTCGAAAAATCCTTCTATTCGCTCTATCAAAGTGGAAAATGCGCTGGGTGTTTGAAACGAAGAAAATGATTCATTAGCCAACCATGCAGTTGTAGCAATTGAAATACCCTCCACAAACTTATCTCTTAAAGAATCATCCATAGACGCCAACGCAGTTGCGAGTACAGCTACCATTTGTCCTCCTCCTCCTAACAAAACCGGCTGTTCTGCTTCCCTTGCTCCTAATAAAAGGCCAACTGCAAATGGCTGAAAGGGATCTCCTACAGCCGCTAACAAATCTTTAGGGGCAGGGTGAATTCCTAGTCCTGCAGAATTCAACCCCTTTGCGACCAATTTTTTCTTTAGTCCTGTCGGTGGGGTACGACTACTACTACTAATTAAATCATCTACAGAAACTCCTAAGCCAGTCAAAACAGCAAGTGCCGTGGTAGTGCCTCCAGGAACACACTCTGAAATCAACAGTGGTTTACACATTCTCAATCCCATTTCAAGCCCTTTTCTCCAAAGAGTATCCACTCGATTTATATTCATTGCTTTACCTGTAGTAAGGCATTCAGATGGTCCAACAGAAGCTCCATCAACTGCTAAATAAGGGCAGGAAGGTACCTGGGATAAACCAACACTAAGAACTAATGTCTTAACCTCTAGTAAATTGGCAGCAACATGACTAATTAAAGCAGGTGAAACGCCAGCAGGAAGAGGAGGGAGTGGCCATTTTCGTTGAGCAGAAGGTCCTAACAAGAGAAGTTCGGCATCAGCAGCAGCTGTATATCGCCTAGACTCTTTAGTAGACCCAGCAGCAGATATACCTTTTATCTCAGCTGTTTTAGAATTTGCTAAAACCAACAAACTATTTATATCATTACCAGCCAAAGTCCAAAGTCGTTTCATCATCTTCAATTTGGAAGAAGATGATGATGATGCTCCAAATGCTTTGCAACCCTCAGGTAGTTCATTTAAAAAACTATTATCAACATGCTTCATTTTTTAAATTGGATCCCACAAAATTAAATTATTTAAAATACGTGGTGGCATTGGAATGGAAGCCTGAAGTTTTGGGAAGACCCAGAAAGCCACTGCATGCAATGTGAGTACAAAAATAAATTCCTGAAAAACAACTAAAAATAGTGCTGCTAATTGCACAAAAATAAGATCAGGAATCCAAGGAATATTAAATAGATCGATTATTCTCTCAATCAAAAGGTATCCTGCACGAGTAATAACAATCCACAGATTTTCTCCAACCAAAAATGAAAGCAAACAAACTCTAACTAAGAATCCTAGTGTTCCTATGAACACACCAACACTCCAACTAATCCACCAATTAAGACCTCTAAACCAACTCCAACCAAGCCAAAGAGAAAGAAAACCATAAGGGAATAAAACTAATGGCCCACGAACAGGTCCCATTAATGCAATTAAAAGCATCACCAAAAGGCTAACTCCTTCCAATCCAGCTTTAGAACCTCTTCTCACTTGTAGAAGGGCTAATGGGAGAGGTAAAGCAAGTCGAAAGAAAGCTCCTCCAATAGGCAAATAGTAAAGGGCTATCCAAATCAAAGCTGTAGCCGCAGATAAATAAGAGGTCTCTACTAACCGAACCATCTCCGTTCGTGTTAAGGGTTTACTTGGAATACGTTTAAATCTAGATATTTTTTTTAAGTTCTTCAAAGCAACTACCTCCTCAATGACTTATTTACAGAAGGTATTTGTTCATAGCGTTCTATTTTCTCTATCTCAAAAATCACACCTGCATTTCTTAAGGCTGTTGTCAAAGCTTCAGCTGGAGCAGATGGATTAGCCCCTTTTAATTTGAGAACAATTCTATAAGGCTTGGGTTTAAAAGCTTTCTTTGGTAAATATTTTTTTTTCTGCACTCTATCTTGTTTATAAGGCTTTCTTATTTGAATTGAAGAGCTTGGTTTTTTCTTTATAGAAACAGAGGATTTTTTCTCTGTTTGCTCTGAACTTACAATTGCTTTAGTGAAGGATGAATCATTCAATCTATTTTTTTTCGAAGTATTACTAGAAACATCTCTTGTCAAAGGATCTTCAAAACTATTAGCAAGCTTTTTACCAATTTGAGAATCTGAACAGGCTTGAACTACAAGGAAACATATAAAGACAACAAAATTTTTCAAATGTTTTTTCTTATAAAATAGCTTAAAAAAACACATGTCTACTTTTTCGCTTTAATAACTCTGACTGCACTTGCTCTTAAGCGTCCTGTTTTAGTTGTTTTAGTTGTTTTAGTTGTTTTAGTTGTTGCAGGTTTTTTCTTGGCTGCACTAACAGATCTTTTAGTGCTTTTTTTTGATTTTGAACTTGGCTTGCCAGATGTCTTCTTTGCTCCTAACAATAAAATTGCTTCTTCTAGTGTTACCTCCTCTGCCTCCTTTCCCTTAGGTAAAGAAGCATTGATTTTTCCTTGTTTCACATAAAGTCCATAAGGACCATTATAAACTTGAATATTTTCTTTCTCGCCTTTAGGTATTCCTAAATCTTTAAGAGCTATTCGCCCTCCTCTACCAAGTTTTGGTATTGATAATAACTCAAGCGCTCTTGTTAATTCAATTTCATAAACATCATCTTCTTTCTTCAATGAACGATTATCAGGTTTCTCACCAGTACCCTTATCCCAAACAACATAAGGACCAAACTGACCAGTTCGAGCTTCAACTATCCCACCCTGAGGATGATCACCTAGCAATCGCGGCAAGCTCAAAAGTTTGACCGCAGCATCTAATGAAATTTCCTGTGTCTTCATCCCCTTGGGTAGTGAGGCTCTCCTAGGTTTATCTTTTTTATCCATTGCCTCGCCTAATTGAACAAAAGGTCCCCATGGGCCAAAACGAAGATAAACTTTCTCTCCTGTATCTGGATGAAGACCTAGGTCTGACGGACCATTAAGAATTTGTTTTACCTTTTCTATATCAAGATCACCTGGTGTTATATCCATCGGCAAATTACCTTTTGCATCAACTTCTTCTCCGTTTTCATTCATCCTTTTTCCTTCTAACCAAGGACCATTCGATCCAATTCGAACTGTGCAGGGGATACCTTCAAGTTCAACTTTCCTATATGCCTTTCCATCTATATCTCCTTCTCTCTTATCAACTTGAGCAGCCAAACCCTTACTGCCCTTATAAAAAGATTCCAAATAAGGCAGCCATTGAACAGAACCTGCTGAAATCTCATCTAATGAAGATTCCATTCTTGCAGTGAACGTTGTATCAACTAAATCTGGGAAATGTTCTTCTAATAGAGAAGTTACTGCAAATGCAGTAAAAGTTGGGGCAAGTGAGTTTGCATTTAAAGAAGCATATCCTCTATCAACAATAGTTCCAATGATACTTGCATAAGTCGAAGGCCTTCCAATCCCTTCCTTTTCAAGAGTTTTTACTAAAGAAGCTTCACTATATCTAGCTGGCGGCTTTGTTGCGTGTCCAATAGCCTCGACAGACTTTGGGCTTAATTCATCATCGACTGCTAAAGAAGGCAAAAGAATCTCTTGCCCTTCTAGAGCAGCTTCAGGGTCATCACTTCCTTCAACATATGCTCTGAAAAAGCCTGGGAAATCAATATTTTTACCACTAGCCCGAAAAATAGCTTTGCCAACTGTTATATCAACAGAAAGCATTGTCAAACGAGCTTCAGCCATTTGACTTGCAACTGTCCTTTTCCATATCAACTCGTATAAGTTCAAATCACGCCCTGTCAAGCCTGAGTCCTTTGGAGTCTTAAATTCCTCTCCAGCAGGTCTAATTGCCTCATGAGCCTCTTGAGCATTTCTTGTGTTAGAACTAAATTGTCTAGGGGATTCACTCAAGTACTCCTTGCCATAACGCAATTCAACACAACCACGAGAGGCTTTTATCGCTTGTTGAGAAAGATTCACTGAATCTGTTCTCATATAAGTAATAAAACCACGTTCATATAAGCCTTGAGCACATCGCATTGTTTCTCTTGCGGAAAGCCTTAATTTACGATTAGCTTCTTGCTGAAGAGTACTTGTTGTAAATGGTGGTACAGGTTTTCTGATTGTTGGCTTTTTATCTACAGCAGTAACTAGCCATTTTTCTTTTTCGAGAACATCTGCAAGTTCTTTTGCCTCTTTTTCCTGGAGTAAATTAGCTTTTACATTACTTTTTAGATTTCCTGTCTTTTCATCAAAATCACTTCCTTTAGCAATTTTTTGCCCTAAATAATGAGTTAAACGAGCTTCGATAGGAAGAGTATTTTTCTCTAGCGTAGATTTCAAATCCCAATAACTTGCACTTTGGAAAGCTCTTCTTTCTCTCTCTCTCTTTACTAAGAGCCTTACCGAAACAGACTGAACTCTTCCTGCAGAAAGACCCCAAGCAACTTTTTTCCATAAAAGAGGAGAAAGAGTATATCCAACTAAACGATCAAGAATTCTTCTTGTTTCTTGTGCGTGCACAAGCTCCATATCTAAGTCTCTAGTCTTCTGGAGAGCTTTTGAAATAGCAGGTTTAGT
Source organism: Prochlorococcus marinus str. MIT 0918 (assembly GCF_027359415.1). Lineage (NCBI taxonomy): Bacteria > Bacillati > Cyanobacteriota > Cyanophyceae > Synechococcales > Prochlorococcaceae > Prochlorococcus > Prochlorococcus marinus. The sequence goes on along the minus strand of NZ_CP114780.1, from coordinate 1,668,916 downwards.
TATTTCATGGAAAACCATTCTTTTAGTTGGCACTTTAGGCTTTAACAATTGAAGTAAATGCCAGCTAATACTTTCACCTTCTCTATCTTCATCAGTAGCCAATAAGAGTTCTTTTGCATCTTTTAAAGCAGATTTCAACTCTCTAACTACTTTCTTTTTATCTTTAGGAATAACGTACAAAGGTTCGAAGTCTTGTGAAGTATTAACCCCAATTCTTGACCATTTTTCTTTTTTCATAGCTGCTGGTATCTCACTGGCCCCTTTTGGGAGATCCCGAACATGCCCCATAGAAGCAATTACTTGAAAGCCTTTTGGCAAGAAGCTTTTAATAGTCCTTGCCTTAGTTGGACTTTCTACGATGACCAAAGTGTGCGCCACAGGCGAACAGATAAATATATCTTCATCTTTATCGCATCAACCACCAAAATGCATAGACCATAGTCATAACTAAGGCATAATTCATAACATCGCTAGAGTTAAAAGGACTTAAATTTTTCCTTCTGAAAATCATTCCCGACATGGGTGAACTTCTTATTACGACTCAAGCAATGGCAGCTCCAGGAGATTTATTAAACCTTTCTCTTAATGCACAAGCAGTTCTTCCTGAAGGGTGTGTGCTTTTAGCATTAATTGGAACTTTATTGGTCGATTTAGCAGGAGAAGAGATCTCAACCAAGTGGTCACCACCAATATGTTATTTAGGCTTAGGTTCAGCATTAATAATCCTTGGTTTTCAATGGGATGGGGTCCCTGAATCTGCATTTCTTGGTTCTTTTATTTCAGATAATTTCTCAATTGCATTTAGGGCAATTATTGCTCTTTCAACATTAGTCTCCCTTCTTATCAGCTGGAAATATGCAAAACAAACAGGAAGTCCTATAGGAGAATATGCGGCAATTCTTCTGGCAGCGACCCTTGGAGCAATGCTTTTATGTGGCTCTATAGACCTAATTAGTATATTTATTTCTCTTGAGACACTTTCAGTGGCAAGCTATCTTCTTTCTGGCTACCTCAAGCAAGATGCAAGAAGCTCTGAAGCGGCTCTCAAATACCTTCTGGTTGGTTCTGCTGCTGCTGCCGTATTTTTATATGGTGCGTCATTACTTTATGGATTAAGTGGATCCACTAGCCTTAAACAGATTGGGTTATCACTTCAAAATAGCCCTTCTCCATTAGCAGCTTTAGCTCTTGTTTTTATTCTTGCAACTGTCGCTTTCAAAATAGCTGCCGTTCCTTTTCATCAATGGACACCAGATGTTTATGAAGGATCTCCTACTCCTGTAGTTGCATTCCTTTCAGTTGGTTCAAAAGCAGCAGGATTTGCTTTAGCTGTAAGACTTCTAGTTGGATGTTTTGGCGCTTTTGATACTCAATGGAAACTTCTTTTTACTGTCTTAGCAGTTCTAAGCATGACCTTAGGGAATGTAGTAGCCCTTGCTCAAACATCTATGAAAAGAATGCTTGCATATAGCTCAATAGGTCAAGCAGGTTTTGTAATGATTGGGCTCGTCTGCGGAACTGAAGAAGGTTACTCAGCAATGATCTTGTATATGGCTGCTTACCTCTTTATGAATCTTGGAGCATTTGCATGCATTATTCTATTTACATTAAGAACAGGAAGTGACAAGATTTCAGATTACGCAGGTTTATATCAAAAAGATCCCTTAATTACTCTTGGGTTGAGTCTATGCCTACTCTCTTTAGGCGGAATTCCACCTATGCTTGGTTTCTTTGGAAAAATTTATCTTTTCTTTGCAGGATGGTCAGATGGACAATATTTATTAGTAATTGTTGGTCTTATTACCTCAGTAATTTCAATTTATTACTATATATCTGTAATAAAAATGATGGTAGTAAAAGAGCCTCAAGAGGCATCTGAGCTTGTAAAAGCCTATCCATTAATTCAATGGAACACCATAGGAATGCCAACATTAAGATTGGCTTTATTGACTTGTGTTTTCGCAACTGCAATTGGCGGTATCTTATCTAATCCATTATTTAAATGGGCAAATACTGCTGTAGCAGGAACCCCTATCCTCCAAGAAGCTATAACTGTTGCTGATAAAACAATTTTAAGTTGAATAACATGCCAATTCCGGTTGCAAAGCTTTCTAATGTCAGCAAGCTTTACGGGAAAGGAGAATTAGTCGTTAAAGCACTAGATGGATTAAATCTAGAAATTAACAGTGGAGATTATCTTGCGGTAATGGGTGCCAGCGGGTCTGGTAAAAGTACTGCAATGAATATTTTGGGTTGTCTTGATAGACCAAGCAAAGGCAGCTATAAACTCAATGGACTTGCAGTAGAAGACCTTAGCGACGATGAGCTAGCAGATCTTCGCAATCAAGAACTTGGTTTTGTTTTTCAACAGTTTCATTTACTTCAAGACGCAACAGCATTAGAGAATGTAATGCTACCTATGCTTTATGCTTGCGTTCCCTCAATACAACGAACAAAGTTGGCCACAGAAGCTCTTGCAAGAGTAGGTCTTGCAGATAGGGTTCATAACCGACCAAACCAACTTTCGGGAGGGCAACAACAACGAGTTGCAATAGCCAGAGCAATAATCAACAAACCTTCCTTACTTCTTGCAGATGAACCTACAGGGGCTTTGGATTCCAAGACAACCGAAGATGTTCTCAATTTATTTGATGAATTACATAGCCAAGGAATAACTTTAGTTTTGGTAACCCATGAAGATGAAGTTGCTTTGAGAGCAAAGAGAAAAGCATATTTTAAAGATGGGATGATTATAAAAACCTCCTGAAATAGTTGAAATAATTTATTCCCAACGATTCCAAACTTCTTTATGAAATCCTCTTCTTACTTTCAATTGCCCCTTCTGATCTAACCCATCAATAGTCCAAAGTTTATTAGAACCTGATTGATATATTTTTGTTGACCACAAAAGGGATTCTGCTTTTGAACAAAGAAAACTAGGGTTATTTAAAAACACAATGGCTTTCTCGATAGCTATAAGAACTTCTACCGACCATTTTGCTAAACAAATATTATTATTATCAGAAATTTCTATTAAGGAAATTCCTTCGTTTGGAACACGATTAAATACATTTAAACCAACCCCTAAACACATAAAGGTAGGTGTCTGACCTCTGTAAATAATTCGAGGTAAAAAACCAGCTATTTTCCTTTGTTCAACTAGCAAATCATTGGGCCACTTAATTTGAACTGGAATAGAACATTTTTGCAGCCGGTTAGCTAATGCAACTGATACTGCTAATCCAAACAAACCTACAGATTCCTGCTCAAAAGCTAAAGGGATTGCGGCACTTAGCCAAACCCCTCCAAAAGGAGAACTCCAAAATTTTCCTCTTTGCCCTTGTCCGTGTGATTGTTTTGCTGCAAAAAAAGCAAGTGGAGTCTTTACCCCTACTGGGACATCTCTAATCCACCTTGAAAGTTCAATTTCAGTGCTTCCACAAACTGGCTTCCATCTCAATTTCCAAGTTTTCTTCAAGCTTCCACTAGTTTTTATTTCATAAGCAATTGGCGCAGCTCCTTTCCACGTAGATTTTCGCATTTCACTAAGACTCACTTAATTGCAACTCAAATAAACTTTTTTCAAACACCAAAACCTCTTGAATAATAATTCTTTGTTAAAAGATACTTAATAGTCTTACCCATTAATCTTTTAAATCTTCTGAACTTAACTAATATTTTAAAAAAAAATCAATTCATTTTAAGAGAAAGAGCAATTAAGATACTGTTATGTATGGTTTATAAGAAACATCAAAGGCAATACAAAGACAAAGCATCTCACTAAAGCACTTATCAATGAGTCCCAAGAAACCATCATCTATCTCTTCATGTTTGGATCATTTGCAAATTGAATGGCGAAAAAATAAAAGCATTGCATCTTTATGGCAAGACTGGCCAAAAATTGCAGGCGAACAACTTTCTGAACATTGTTTCCCCCTCACATTTTTCAGAGGTATCCTGACCATAGGAGTTAATCATCCTCAATGGATTCAAGCTTTAATGTTTAGTAGAAATAAGTTATTAGCAACACTTAGAGCAGCAGGACATGATGTGAAAGATTTAAGAATCAGACAACATTATCCCAATCAAAAACAACTAAAAGATTCTGAACCCACAATTTGGGCAAAGCATCCAAGCAGATCAGATATTCATGGCAAAACAGATTGCCCTATCTGTCATAATCCAACTCCATCAGGAGAGATATCATTATGGAAGAAATGTAGCTTTTGTTGGAGAAAGGATTTGTCAAAATAATTCAACTTAACTTTTATAAACTTCCATGATTATGACTTAAGTAATAAAGCCCCCATCTGCCTAGCAGCTAAGAGCCTATAACTTGCTTCTTTAAACCCAACCTTTAAAGCTATTTGTTCTTGTAATTCACCTCTAGGAAAATCCTTAAGACTTTGTTCTAGATATTCATATTCTTTACAAAAGCCCATTACAGAAGCAATTGGAACAACACAATTTCTTAAATAAAACTTTTGAAAGGATGATGTTTTAGAGCCTTCAGGTGCATTATTAAAATCTAAAATCCCTGCTTTGCCTCCAGGTTTTAAAAGGCGATGGATTTCTTTAATACCTTTTTCTGGATCAGCTAAGTTGCGTAGACCATATGCCATAACAACACCATCATATGAATTTGAAGGCAGACCTGTATTCAAAGCATCTCCTTTAATCCAAGTGAGATTGAGAGAAGGCTTTTTTAAAGCTTTTTTTGTTGCTATCAAAATTTGTGCCTCAGAGAAATCAATCCCTAAAACACTTCCTTCTGGAAGTACTAAACGTGCCAATACCAAACTAAGATCACCAGTTCCACAACAGAGATCTATCCAATTTTCACCTGAAGAAGGTTTTAGAAATGATAATAATTGCCTTTTCCAAAACCTATGAAGTCCAAAACTCAATAAATCATTTAAAAAGTCATACCTAGGAGCAATAGACTGAAACAAAGCTTCTACTGCTTGTGGATCTCTAGGTCTCAAAATAAAATTACCCTTTCTCTATAAATATAATTTCTTACATGAAAGTTTATTAATAATTAGTTGGACGTATTAAAAGATTCTTACTTAAAAGATATTTTTTAATCTGATCAATAGTTAAATCCTGATCATGTAATAAAGAAGCCAAAAGCGCTGCAGAAGCCTTTCCCCTCTGAAAAGCCTTAAGGATATCTTCAAGAGATCCTGCACCTCCTGAGGCAATGACAGGAATAGAAACTGCTTCGGCTATAGTTCTTGTTAATTCTAAGTCATATCCCTGTTGCGTTCCATCTCCATCCATCGAAGTTAAAAGTATTTCTCCTGCTCCAAGTTTTGCAATCTTCTTCGCCCAAGTTAAAACATCCAACCCTGTATTTTTTCTTCCACCATTAATAAAAACATCCCAACCAGGATTACCTTCTTTCCTCTTTTTTGCATCTATTGCAACAACAATGCATTGTGAACCGAATTGATTAGCCCCTTTACAAATCAAATCAGGGTTTTTCACAGCAGAAGAATTTAAACTTACCTTGTCAGCGCCCGCTCTTAAGAGTTCAGTGATTCCATTAATTGAACTAATTCCACCTCCAACTGTAAAAGGAATAGTTACAGACTCAGCAGTTCTACAAACAATATCAATCAAAGTAGCTCTTGCTTCATGACTAGCAGCAATATCAAGAAAGACCAATTCATCAGCACCCTCTTGGCTATAGCGATTTGCAAGCTCTACAGGGTCTCCAGCATCTCTGAGCCCAACAAAATTAACGCCTTTTACAACTCTGCCTTTTGCAACATCAAGACACGGAATTAAACGAAGAGCAACCATAAAAGTGAATTTAAAGTGCAGCGACTGTTAGGGTTGCGTCACCACCAAAGATTTAATGGTTATGCCCCAATCAATAAACCTTACAAAAATAGGCTCCAGAATCAAAATTGACCTTGACAAAGTTCAAGATCGTATATCTGGTGATCTCATGAAAAAAATCTCAACTGATCCTAGGGGGACAGTTTTAGACTACAAAATGACTGATGGCGGAGGAGTAGGATTAGTAGTTAAACTTGCTGACGGAACAAATAATTGGTTTTTTGAAAATGAAATTGGACGAGGCTGAGGATTAAAACAGTGAGTGATGCCCGTCAGCTCCTTGGGATCAAAGGAGGCTCAGAAACTAAAAACATCTGGAAGTTGCGCCTGCAGCTTATGAAACCTATCACTTGGATCCCTTTGTTGTGGGGAGTTATTTGTGGTGGTGCGGCCAGTGGGAATTACCATTGGAACTTAAGTAATTTTTTAGCTGCCATAGCATGCATGGTAATGAGTGGGCCTCTATTAGCAGGATATACTCAAACTATTAATGACTACTACGATAGAGAAATTGATGCGATAAACGAGCCAAACAGGCCTATCCCATCAGGAGCGATTTCTCTTACTCAAGTTAGAGTACAGATTTGGTTACTACTTTTATTAGGACTAGCTTTTGGATATGGCCTTGATCTATGGGCAAATCATTCAATCCCATCTGTATTTTTTTTGGCCCTAGGAGGTTCTTTTGTAAGTTATATATATTCTGCACCACCATTAAAACTGAAACAAAATGGATGGCTTGGCAATTATGCACTTGGAGCAAGTTATATAGCACTTCCATGGTGGGCAGGGCAGGCACTATTTGGCCATCTAACTTGGACAACCGCACTATTAACACTTGCTTATAGTTTGGCAGGTTTAGGTATTGCAATAATTAATGATTTTAAAAGCGTAGAAGGAGACAAGGCATTAGGCCTTCAATCATTACCAGTAGTTTTTGGAATTAAAAATGCTAGTTATATTAGTGCAGCCATGATTGATATTTTTCAACTCGCAATGGCTGTAGTATTAATAACTATTGGGCAACATTTTGCTTCAGTAATTTTAATTCTTTTAATTATTCCACAAATAACTTTTCAAGATATTTGGCTAATTCGTGATCCTTTAGAGTTTGATGTTAAATATCAAGCAAGTGCACAACCTTTTTTAATACTTGGCATGTTAGTTACTGCATTAGCAATAGGTCATAGTTCACTTGTTTAAATTTTAGTGAAAAGAACAATTAGTAATTGTCTATTCATACTCACAAGCTCTATAGCAATAGGATCAATAACAGCCATATCTGAGAATTTTATCAGTTTAACAGTAGATTCTTTCCTCCCTGAGATTAGTAAAATCAATGAATTCAGTCGACCTGGTACTATTACACTCCTAGACAATGATGGGGAAATTATTCAAAAGATTGGAGCTGTATCAAGAGAAAAAGTTGCCCCAGGTGAGATGCCAACCTTAATAAAAAAGGCCTTTATAGCATCTGAAGATCGAAGGTTTTATAATCATAAAGGGGTAGATTTATTAGGCATAAGTAGAGCAATAATCACTAACATTCGTAAGAGATCAGTAGTTGAAGGTGCTAGTACAATTACACAACAATTAGCAAGAATAATTTTCCTAAATCAAGAAAGAACATTAAAACGCAAACTAAAAGAAATTACCCTTGCCTACAAACTTGAAAGAGAGTTAACCAAAGGAGAAATAATCGAACAATATCTTAACAATGTTTATTTAGGATCTGGAGCATATGGAATTTCTGATGCAGCATGGATCTACTTTAAGAAGAAACCTGAGAATCTATCCCTGTCAGAAATTGCTCTTATAGCTGGCATTACTCCTGCTCCATCATTATTTTCTCCTCTAGTTAATAGTGACTTAGCACTAAAACGTAGATCAATGGTTCTGCAAAAGATGTACCTAGAAAAATTCATATCAAAAGAAGAATTATCAAGCGCCTTAACAAGTCCCTTAATTCTTCAACCAGCAATCCCAAAATATTCAATTAGCAAAGCTCCTTTTTTTACTAGCTGGGCTCAACAAAGTCTCCCTTATTTGCTCACAAAAGAACAACTTGAGATTGGAGGTCTGCAAATTCATACAAGTCTTATTCTAGATTGGCAGCTAAAGGCAAAAGATATTCTCCTCAATTACAGTCCTAAAGATACTAATGGAGCCATTGTTGCAATTGAACCTAATACAGGTCTCATTAGGGTGCTCGTGGGAGGGAAAAACTTTTATCAAAACCAATTCAACCGAGCCACTCAAGCACTTAGATCACCAGGTTCTACTTTTAAAATATTTACTTACGCAGCAGCTATTAACGAAGGTTATAAGCCAGAAGATGTTCTTTTTGATACGCCTAGATGCTGGTATGGGTATTGTCCAAAGAATTTTGGCGGTAAGTATTATGGTGAAATTTCATTAATCAAAGCCTTAGCTAATTCATTAAATACTGTTGCAGTTGATCTTTTGTCAAAAGTAGGTTTTAAGAAAGTAATATCGATAGCAAATAGTTTTGGAATTGGCCAAGACCGAGTTCTAGGGAGGTATTACTCTTTGGCAATAGGAGCAAATGAAGAAACGGTTCTTAATATGACAGCTGCTTATGCCGGTTTTACCAATAGAGGAAGATATATAAAACCATCTCCAATAAAAGAAATCAAATCATCTAATAACAAAATCTTGTGGAGTCAAGAAATAAATATAAAAAAAAGTACTATAGCTATTCCAATCAAAGTGGCCGATACAATAAATTGGATGTTAAGAAAAGTTGTCACCGAAGGGTCTGGCGTAGCTGCATCACTAAAGGATCGGGAAGTTGCAGGAAAAACTGGGACATCTGAAGGAAATCGTGACCTCTGGTTTATTGGTTCAATACCTCAACTTTCAACTGGAGTTTGGTTTGGGAAAGACAACAACGAAATCATCGATGGTACTAGCGGGGACGCTGCTTATGCATGGAGAAAATTTATGGAGGGAATTAATAATGATCTAAAAATTTTAAAATTTCCCGACCCACCTTTAAAAGTCAATTAATAAACGCTCTGTTGAATTCAAATGTCAATAATCGCAGCATAAAATCCGTCGCCATATTCTTCACCAGGCCATATTTGCTTTTGACTGATTAGCCGTAAATAATGATGAAGTGACATTAAATTTTCAATCTGAAAAAAATTCTCTTTTGGATGAAACGTACAAGTGGAATAGACAATGCGTCCTCCTACCTTTAATAACGGCAAAAGGTTTTCTAATAATTTTGATTGAACCCGAACTAATTCTGTAATTTTAGAAGGTGTAATCTTCCATCTTGCATCAGGATTTCTTGCCAAAGTGCCTAATCCTGAGCATGGAGCATCTAATAAGATTCTGTCAAAATAACCTCTCCAGGAAGGGAATCTTTCCAATAATGAGGAAGAATCAGCCTTGAGAAAATTAACACAATTGAAGCCAAGTCGATCGACATTAGAAGAAGTCGTTTTCAAACGATTAGAAGAACGATCTACTGCCCAAACCTCACTAGAGTCATCGACCAGCTCTGCTATATGCGTTGTTTTCCCTCCAGGGGCTGCGCACGCATCAAGAATACGCTCACCAGGCTTAGCTTCAAGTAAAGGTGCTACCCACTGTGCAGATCTATCTTGAACAGACCATTCCCCTTCTCTATATCCAGGCCATTCTCGTAAGTCTCCAAAACTAGAAACGACTTCTATACCATAAGGGGATCCCTCTATAGAATGACTTTTAAAACCCAAACTTTTAAATTTTTCTTGCACATTTTTAACATCAGACTTCATTCTATTAACTCTTAGATCAATAGAAGGGGGTTTATTCAACGCTTGAGCCGTTATCAATGCTTTAGCTTCTCCTCTCCAATCAATTAACCCCTGAGCTAGCCATATAGGAATTGAAAAAGATTTCGCAAATTGTTCTACTTTGTTCCCCCTAATGGGTAGCGTCTCCCCATTCTCATGGGCTCTCATCGCACGACGTAATATTGCATTAACTACTTTAGAAAGATGTCCTAAGTTCCTTTCTTTTGATAGTTCGACACTTGTATTAACTATTGCAGAAATAGGAACTCTTTGCATAAAAAAAATTTGATACATGCCTATATGAAGCAACCAACGTAAGAGAGGTGGCTGTTTAAGAGCAGGTACCTTTCCTAAATAATCAATCCAACTATCCAAAAACAAACGTTGACGAATTGCACCACAAGACAATTCCATGACAAAAGCTCTATCTACTTCAGTTAAAGAATATTTCCGAAAAGTACGTTCGATTGCAACATCAGAATATGCGCCACTTGCTACAGCTTGGAGAATCTCCCATACTGCCATCCTTGATAAAAGTCCGATTTTCAAATTCTTTCTAAAATAATTTAATTTACTCAGTTATATACCAATAATAATTATAATAGAGTTATTTAACAAATTTCATTAGGATCCACTTGCTATCAAAATCTAGTCTCTTAATATTCCAGAATATAATGCTAAAATTAAATTTCTAAAGGGCTCATTTGTTTGCATAACATCAGAGTCAGCAATTCTTTAAAAATCTCTTAAATAGAAGCTAATTACCCTCATGCCTCTTTTACCACGAAGATTTGAGAGGATCAAATCAGTCTTGAATCGTCGAATGTCAAACCTTACATTATTAATTGAAGAAGTAGAAAAGCCGCATAATCTATCAGCCATACTAAGAACTTGTGATGCCATTGGAATACTCGAAACTCATATTATAAGCAAACAAAATAAAACACCAACTTTCAACAATACTGCACAAGGCAGTCAAAAGTGGGTAAGGTTAAAGCAACATAAAAGTATTTCGGAAGCAATTAAATCATTAAAGCAAATGGGGTTTAAATTATATGGAACTAATCTACAAGAAAATGCAAAAGATTATCGCCTACTTGATTATACAAAAGCAACTGCTTTTGTTATAGGTGCTGAGAAATGGGGATTGAGTCAAGAAGCAAAAGAGTTGGTAGACGAATCAATTTACATCCCTATGAGAGGGATGGTTCAGTCTCTAAACGTCTCAGTAGCTACTGCAATACTTCTTTCTGAAGCATTAAAACAACGAGATAAGGAAGGTAAAACTCCACAATCAGGTGAAGGGCTAACTAAAGATCTTTATAAACAAACCTTATTTGAATGGTCTTATCCCGAGGTGGCAAATTGGTGTAAAAAGGAAGGTCGTAATTACCCTGAATTAGGAACTAATGGAGAAATCTTGGAAAGTCTACCTAGAACGATTAAATTCCATTGTTAGATCTAAATAAATTAATTTGTTTTTGATATAAAAGAATTATTTCTGAACTGTTTTTTTGTGATTAAAAAAAAGCTCTAAAGATTCCCCAACAAGAGACAGTGAAAGAACCAATCCAAACATCGCAATTCCTGGATATAGGGCTGTCCACCAGATACCTAATGGCATTGCATCTAAAGCCATATTCAAATCACTACCCCATTCAGGAATCGTTTCAGGCAAGCCCAATCCAAGAAAGCCTAGACTTCCTAAAATCAAAACTGCATCAGCAGCATTTAAAGTTAAAAGCACAGGTACAGAAGTAATAACATTTTTAAACAGATATCTTTTCATTATCCATAAAGGGCCTGCACCCATGGCCTTAGCCGCTTCTACATATTGTTCGGTTTTGACCTGCGCCGTTTGATTTCGAACAACGCGAAAATATTGCGGTATATATACAACACATAAGGCGATAGATGCATTGGGAATTCCTCTCCCAAGAAGGAAAGCAATCACTACCGACAAAAGCAAGACTGGGACAGTATAAAGCGTTTCCATTATTAACACCAAAGCCTTGTCAAAAAAACCACCAATATATCCACTAAGAATACCAATAGGCAGTCCAATTAACACGGCAAGCCCAACAGCTAAAAAAACGACTTGGAGAGCAACACTTGTACCTTGCAAAGTTCTTGAACAAACATCTCTCCCTAAACGGTCTGTTCCACAGAAATGCTCTAAAGAAGGTGGGGCAAAAATGGGGCTATCTAGTCCGAACTGTCCATCAGGAATAAGCCCTAGATTTATTAAGATAGGAGTAAGAAAAGCAATAACTAAATAAATACCTAATAAACAAACCCCCCAATCACTCATCTTTTGAGACAGACTTTTTACGCCAGATTGACTAAATGGGAAAAACATCTAACAACACATGCTCTTTTATGAAAAATCATAATAATAAATAGAATTTTTTTGGATTAAAGGTTTATATAGGTACATATTCAAATATGCGTGGACATGTTTTTTAAAAATCGAGGCCTTACAGTTGGAGATTTAACGATAATTCTAGGGATATGCATATTCATCGGAATATTGTGGTCAACTTTTCTCAAAAATAATGATAATGAGCAAAGTCTTAATCTAATAAATAGAATTGAAAATGAACTTGTTAGTTCAAAAAAGATCTAAAAAATTAGAATAGTTTTTATTGGTTTAATTTTAAAACTGCCATAAAAGCTTCTTGAGGAACGTCTACTTTCCCCATGGATTTCATCCTTTTCTTACCTTTTGCTTGTTTTTGAAGCAGTTTTTTCTTACGGGATATATCGCCGCCATAACACTTAGCTAAAACATCCTTACGAAGGGCGCTAATACTTTCACTTGCGATAATTCTACTTCCAATAGAAGCCTGTAATGGGATCTTAAATTGCTGCCTAGGGATTAATTCTTTTAACTTCTCGACCAATCCTCTGCCAACTCCATAGGCTTTTTCTCTATGAACGATAGTAGTCAAGGGGTCAGCTCTTTCGGAATTAATTAGAACATCTAACCGAACTAAATCATTTTTTCGATACCCAATAAGATGATATTCCATCGAAGCATAACCTTTAGTACGACTTTTCATCTGATCAAAAAAATCTGTCACAACTTCCGCTAATGGGATCTCATAAATAAGGGTAACTCTATCAGTAGTTATATATTTCATATCAACAAATTCACCTCGACGGTCTTGGCAAAGCCCCATTAAAGTTCCATTAAAGTCATTAGGTGAATATATTTCAATTCGAACATATGGTTCTTCTATAGATTCACGTTTTTGTGGGTCCGGCAAAGTAGCTGGATTATCAATTAATAAAACTTCTCCATCAATCATATTCACTTGATAAATAACAGATGGAGCCGTAACAATTAGATCCAAATCATATTCACGTTCTAATCTTTCTTGAACTATCTCCATATGAAGCAATCCAAGAAAACCACAACGAAAACCAAAGCCCATTGCACTACTAGTTTCCGGCTCATATTTCAATGCAGCATCAGAAAGTTGTAACTTGTCCAATGCTTCTCTTAAATCTGGATATTGGTCAGCATCTGTAGGGAAAAGCCCACAAAAAACCATTGGTTTTGCTTCTTTATATCCAGGTAAAGGAGTAGATGCAATTTGATTACATAGGGTAATAGTGTCTCCTACACGAGCATCTGCAACAGCTTTTATTGAAGCTGCTAAATAACCTACTTCTCCAGCATGTAATTCATTTACTTGAATCTGGTCTGGAGCCATTATACCAATTTCATCCAACTCATAACTCTTCTTACTCGCCATTAAATAAACTTTATCTTTTGATGAAATGCTGCCAGTCATTACACGAAAATAAACAATGACTCCCCTATAAGGATCATAATAAGAGTCAAAGATCAAAGCTTTAGTTGACTCATTCAACAAAGCTTTAGGGGGAGGTATTTTATTTACTATCGCCTGAAGGATCTCTGGAATGCCTAACCCAGTTTTTGCAGAGCAAGAAATTGCATTAGACGTATCCAAACCAATAATCGATTCAATCTCTTTCTTAATCTTTTCAGGGTCCGATCCAGGCAAATCAACTTTATTTAAAACAGGAATAATTTCCAAATCATTTTCTAATGCCAAATAAACATTTGCCAACGTCTGGGCCTCAACACCCTGACTTGCATCTACTACTAATAAGGCGCCTTCACAAGCTTGCAAAGACCTACTCACTTCATACGAAAAATCTACATGACCAGGAGTATCTATAAGATTCAACACATATTGTTCGCCATCACTATTGAGATAATTCATTCTTGCTGCTTGGAGCTTGATAGTTATTCCTCTTTCCCTTTCAATATCCATATTATCAAGAAACTGCTCCTGCATATCTCTTGAAGAGACGGTATTCGTTTCTTGTAAAAGTCTGTCAGCCAAGGTTGATTTGCCATGATCAATATGAGCAATTATGCAAAAATTTCTTAATCTAGAGACAGCGACGTCAGTCATGTGCTTTTAGTTATCTAAAGAGATTTGAAAAGTGTTTGTGAATCATCAAAGTCATCCAATTAAGAAAAAAAAGCGCATAACTCACTCAACCTAAACCAAGAAGAGTGTTACTACGGCTTCGAAGATTATCAAATAATTCTCTATCTTTTTTCAAGTCTTTCCCATAACTAGGTAGCAGTTTTTTCAATCTTTCTTGCCAAATATTTGATGACAATTTCTCACTCCAACATCGTTTCAAAATTTCTAACATTATCGAAACTGCTGTACTAGCCCCAGGTGAAGCACCAAGCAAAGCTGCAAGAGTACCATCTGAAGAAGATACTACTTCCGTACCAAATTTTAGTAGACCTCCTCTAGAAGTCTTTTTAATAATTTGTACCCTCTGTCCTGCAATTGAGACCTGCCAATCATCTGATCTAGCCTCAGGGAAAAAGTCCCTCAATTGATCCATTCTCGCAGAGTGGTCAAGTTGCAATTGGCTAATCAAATACTTGATCAAATCATAATTCCCCAATCCTGCTTGTATCATCGGAGTAACATTTGAGAATTGAATCGATCGAAAGAAATCCCAATTAGATCCATTCTTTAAAAATTTAGTATTAAAACCTGCAAATGGTCCAAACAATAAAGACTTCTTTCCTTCTATCCATCTAGAATCTAAATGAGGTACAGACATTGGTGGCGCTCCTACGGCACTAGTTCCATAAACTTTCGCATTATGTTGATTAGCTAATTCTTCATCATTGCATACCAACCATTTACCGCTTACAGGAAACCCACCATAGTCATAGCATTCAGCTATCCCAGATTTTTTCAAGAGTGACAAAGCTCCTCCACCAGCTCCCAGAAAAAGAAAAGATGCCTGAACACTAGTAACTTCTCTTTCATTAAGCACTGAAAGCTGCCAGGTTCTCTTATTAGCTCTTTGAATGTCTATTACTTCAGTAGAATATTTGATTTCAATAGCTCCGCTTTTTTCTAAGACTTTTAAATAAGCGCATGTAAGTGCTCCAAAGTCAATATCAGTACCTCTTGCCATACGTGTTGCAGCAACTTTCTGATGCGGTTGACGACTTTTCATCATTAAAGGGATCCATTCTCTAATCTCCTCTTTGTCATCACTCCATTCCATCTCTTTAAAAACATCTACTGAACTGAGCTGTAAAAAACGTTGGCGTAAATATGAAATATCATTCTGAGACCAAACACAACTCACATGAGGTAAAGCATGTAAAAATTCATCGGGAACAAGTTTTCCCATTTCGGTCATAGAAGACCAGAATTCTAAGCTTCTTTCAAAAGAAGCATTAATAGCTAGAGCTTTATCAATATTTAAACTCCCATCAGAATTTAATGGGGTGTAATTGAATTCACAATTAGCAGCATGTCCTGTACCGGAATTATTAACTGCACAACTACTTTCCAAACCTGGCGCATGCAAACGTTCAACAATTAATATCTTCATATCAGGCTCTAACTCATGAAGCAATACAGCCAATGTAGAGCTCATAATGCCAGCACCAACTAATACCGCATCAAATTGAGTTTCAGAGCCTAGAGAGTCAGATGCAAACACAAATCCAAATCTTTTCTAATTAGTACAGAATATTGAGTAGGCTAGATATACTTAAACACAATCAACAGCCTTATGGAAAATGAGACCATGGCTCTTACACATGAAAATGTTGAAAAAGTCCTTGATGAATTAAGACCATTCTTAATGGCTGATGGAGGTAATGTAGAAATAGTAGAAATTGATGGCCCAATAGTCAAAGTAAGATTACAAGGGGCTTGTGGCAGCTGTCCTAGTAGCACCATGACACTTAAAATGGGCATTGAAAGAAAGCTTCAGGAAATGATCCCAGAGGTAAGTGAGGTGATTCAGGTTTTATAAATCAACAAGTAAATTGGAATTGATTTTTTCATTAACCTTACAAAAATATCTTTTGTGTCAAAAGGAAATTGACTATGTATCCAAGGACTCTTTTTCTGAAAGTTCTCTTTTTATTGCAGTCTGTAGATCCAGACAATCTAATGGGAGTCCTCTATAAATAGCAATTAGCAAGGGGGCTATAGCCCCTGCAATAAAAATGAAGCGATAAAGGTCTAATGAATTTGATTTTGCAATATAAGTAATCACATAAATCAAAGAAATATATAAATGGAAGAATAAGAATCTACTGGGATTCTTACCCATCCACCTAATAGCTGATCCAAGAAAAAACAAAACAGGTTTCATCCTTTAATTCTTCGAGTAAATAGGAATAGAACTAAAATCCTCAATTAGATCCAATCTAGAAATTGAGTCTTTAAAGATCATATGCTATTCAATTTCGCCTATAAAGGCTTCAAACATTAACGAAATCTATAGCTTGCTTGCTCTGTATCAAAGTGAACTACAAAACTATTTTAAAAAAAAGAAAATAAATAATGTAGCAACCGCTACAAAAAAACGTTCGCTCTGGATTTCAGAGCGCAGTTCCAGCCTGGTCAAGGAACGGGGGCCAGGCACTAAAACGGACTCTGCAAATGGAAACCCTTATTTATCGAGGAAAAGCATACGTTCAGCACAAACAAATTGCACAGAAGCACTTTGTTGAACTGACTTATAGACAAAATGTCTATATCAACAGACAAGAAAAAGCCTCGCCTCTCTTCTCAACACTTACTTACCGTGGAGTGCAATATCAAAAAGCCTAAGCACAATCTTGTTTAGCTATCTATCTTAATTAAATAATAAAGAGCTTAAAAGCATTAAAGTTGCTTTTAAGCTCTTTATTATTTTCTAACTAGTAACTTATTTTTGAACCCACTTAAATCAAACGACAAATAGAATCAAGTTAATTAAAGAAGTTCAAGATTCTTATGTTAGGACAATCTGTCTGAGGTATTGATTGAAAAGAATTAATTTAGGAAAATAAAATTCTATATTAAAAGAATTATATAAAAATTTTAATTAATAGTTATTGACGGAAAGAGAAATTTTAAATTCAAAAAGATTTTTCTTATTTATTCTTAAAAATCAATTTAGGTTTCAAAAGATATATTCTCAGCTATTGTTTTTTTGCACCTTACATCAAAAGAGATATTATAATAATTTATAAATAAATTATTATAATGATTGAGCTGACGTTAATGGTTCTTCTTAACTCTATAGGAGATAAGTTTTGCGAATATCGTTCAGAAGGGAGTGATACTTACAAGGCTTTACTCTTAGCTTATAGTGATGCTAGTGAAAAATATGGTGTATCAGAAGTCAAAAAAGTAATTTCCGAATCAGAAGCTTTGAACTTCACTGCTGTTTCTGTTGCCCTTCTGAAATGTCCACAACACTTATAATTCGGTATCCCTGATTAAATTATTATTCATTATAACCAGCATTGATTATATTAACTATATAAAGTTTAAGCTAAAGCAATCCCAAATAACATCTCAGCAATGAGCTCTTTCAGAGCAGTCTTGCCAGCATTAGCTAATAAATATTATTTTAACTATGGTGGACAGGGTCCTTTACCTACATCTTCAATAAAAGCAATTACAGATAGTTGGTACAAGATACAAGAACTGGGTCCTTTTACAAATAATGTATGGCCTTATATCTCTAATGAAATCAAAGAAACAAAAGCTCTACTATCAATAATTTGTGGGGTAACAAATAATAGAGTTGCGCTCACAGAAAATGTCACCAGTGGGTGCATATTGCCATTATTAGGTTTGCCTTTAAATTCAGGAGACCACCTTTTAATAAGTGATTGCGAACACCCTGGTGTTGTATCAGCCTGTAAGGAATTAGCAAAAAGACATCATCTAATAATAGATATCCTAAAAGTTCAAAGTCTAAATAAATCAGTTTATACAAAAACACAAAAAGACAATCTAATAATTCAACAACTAGAGAAAACTTTATGCCAAAAGACTAAAGTTATAGTTTTATCTCATATCCTATGGAATACAGGGGAAATAATGCCTATAGAATTAATTTCAGAGCTCATTAATAATCACAAGAATAAACCTTATTTACTAGTTGATGCAGCACAAAGCTTTGGTCAAATCTCTATCAAAGATGCTGCTTCAAAAGCAGATATTTATGCTTTTACAGGGCATAAATGGGCATTTGGACCGGAAGGTCTTGGAGGGGTTATCCTTTCAGAGAGAGTGTTAAGTGAATCAAATCCTACTCTAGTTGGATGGAAAAGTCTTAAAAAAGAAGAGAGCATTTATAGCAATAATCTCAACCCCTTTCATACAGATGGTAGACGATTTGAAATAGCAACCTCATGTACCCCTTTATTAGCAGGCTTACGCAACTCTCTTAATCTTCTTCAACAAGAAGGAACTGCTAGTGAAAGGCTCAAAACAATTAAAACTTTTAGCAACAGACTATGGTCAAAATTAATGGCTGCAAAGGGGATAAACCCCATTCTGCAAACATCCCCACCTGCAGGTTTAGTTGCTTTTAACATAGATTCTCAACTTTCTCCAAATCAAATCGTCAAGAAACTTGGCAGACAATCTATTTGGATAAGAGTTTTAGAAGATCCCACATGGTTACGAGCATGTGTTCATATAACAAGTACCGAAGAAGAAATAAACAAACTTATCTATTCAGTAATAGAAATTACTAAAGAGACAGTTTTATAACCTCAAAGTCAAAGCTTGTCTCGCAATCTCCCTATCATCAAAAGGGATTTTTTCTAATCCAAGTATTTGATAATTCTCATGTCCTTTGCCAGCAATTAATACGACATCCTTGGGAGCAGCCTTCAAAACTGCCAACTCAATCGCATTACGTCGATCACTCTCAACAATCACCTCTTCCTCTGTAGGTATTCCAGTTAAAACATCTTTAATAATCAGCTGAGGGTCTTCAGTGCGTGGGTTATCCGATGTAAGTATGACGAAATCAGCTAATTGTGCTGCAACAGCTCCCATTAATGGACGTTTACCTTTATCTCTATCTCCACCACAACCAAATACACAATATATTCTCCCAGTAGTCACCATACGCAAAGTAGTTAAAGCATTTTTCAAGCCATCTGGTGTATGTGCATAATCGACTAAAATCACAGGTGCCTTAATCTTTCCACCTCTCAAACTTATTTGCTCCATACGGCCTGGGACTCCAGGAAATTTGTTTATAGCAGGCAAAAGTTTGTCCAAGTCGAAACCTTGTTGCAATAGCACCCCAACAGCTTCAAGCAAATTCATTAAATTAAACATTCCTATTAAAGGAGAATTAAAAAAGCCTTCTCCAAGGGGACTATGTAAAACACCTTCTACACCATTAGACGATAATTTTATATCCGTAAGGAATAGTTCTGGATGTTCGTTCTTAATTAAATTACTATCCAAAGAAGCTCTCCAACAAGCATCTTTTAATTGAGTAGACAATCTATATCCCCATGGGTCATCAATATTGACGATAGCTCTTGCTCCGTTTCCTTTTAATAGAGGTGGTTGAAACAAGAGGGTCTTTACCTGAAAATATTGCTCCATGGATTTATGGTAATCAAGGTGATCTTGTGTGAGATTTGTAAAGACAGCTCCTGAGAAACGACATCCAGTAACACGTTGCTGGGCTAAAGCATGTGAACTAACTTCCATAGCTACTAAACAAGTACCTGAAGATTCAGCTTTCGCAAGTTGGGCTTGCAATTGATCAGCAAACGAAGTTGTATGAGCTGCAGTTTGGCTATACCCTGGCCAACGGTTCACTAAAGTACCAAACAATGCAGATTGCACTCCAGAACTAGAGCTAAGATGTTCTATAAGGTATGTAGTAGTTGTTTTTCCGTTAGTCCCTGTTACACCAATCAGATTCATCTTTAATGATGGTTTGTCCCACAAAACTGCAGCCAACTCCCCCATACAAGCACTAACTGGAATAGGAGAAACAAAAACCAAATCATCTTCTTCTGGGGGATCTATCTTTGCTGCATTAATGCTTATAACTGCAGCAACTGCTCCTTTAGATAAAGCCTTCCGCCAAAAGCAACCTCCATCAACATTTTCGCCTATCAAACCTACAAATAATGCTCCCTGACACAAGTCTCTAGTATCACAGCTAATACTGTGAACCTTAATTTCTTGCAGCTCAACAGAAGATTGAATCCCAACTTCTTTTAAAAGTGAGTGGAGATCATGAGGCATACTTAAAAATGCAAAGGAAAAGCTTTAAGTTTTAAAATTTTTCTTGAATATTTTTTTGAAGCCAAGTAAAAAGCCCCTCATCTGAAAGTCTTGGTGAAACCCTTGGTAATTCAATTATTCTAGATGTTTTATATATTGCAAGAAGCAAGACTGGTACTTCTAGTGAATACCTAGCTCTATCTACTTCAGAGACACTTTCCCCATCAATATCTCGTACCCATAAATTCAAAGGTGGATTTAATTTATTCAAATCAAGATTATTTAATCGTTCTTCTAATCCTTCACATAAACAGCAACCAACCCTGCTTAAGAGAATTAATTTATTGCCATCCATCAATCAATCTGGCACAGGATCACACCCACAAGGAGTAAATGGATGGCATCGAGACAATCTCTTGACTGTAAGCCACCCACCTTTCCATGGACCATGTCTAGAGATAGCTTCTAAGCCATATTCACTACAAGTTGGAACAAATCGGCAGTTAGGTCCTAACAAAGGAGAAATCCAATTTCTATAAAAGCTGATCATGTTTAAAAACAACTTCCCAAAAAGGTCATTCATCTTCTTAATCATGTTTCAAGATAAGATATTCAGCTAGTGGAGAAAATTTGGGACAAGGTTTTAATTCCTCATCCTAAATATAATCACTATTGCCCCTTAAATTATCTTATCTATGTCTAGGTACCGTGGGCCTCGCCTGAGGATCACGCGTCGCTTGGGGGACCTCCCAGGTCTCACCCGGAAAGCCGCAAAACGGTCAAATCCACCAGGTCAGCACGGCTCAGCCCGTCGCAAGCGCTCAGAATACGCGATCCGTTTAGAAGAAAAACAAAAGCTAAGGTTTAATTACGGGATTTCGGAACGTCAGCTTGTTCGCTACGTAAAGAAAGCACGTTCAATGGAAGGCTCTACAGGTACTAACCTTCTAAAACTATTAGAAAATAGACTTGACAATGTTTGTTTTCGGCTAGGTTTTGGTCCAACCGTCCCTGGATCCCGTCAGCTTGTTAACCATGGTCATGTAACTGTTAATGGGAAAGTCCTAGATATCGCCAGTTATCAATGTAAAGCAGGTGACATCATTTCCATTCGCGAACGCAAAGCAAGCAAAACACTTGCTGAAGGCAATCTTGAATTTCCTGGTCTAGCAAATGTTCCTCCACACCTGGAATTGGAAAAGTCTAAAATGACAGCTAAGGTTATAGGTAAATGTGATCGAGAATGGGTCGCAATAGAAATCAATGAACTTCTAGTAGTTGAATACTACTCACGCAAGGTATAAAAGCTTGCTTTTAATGAGTTCTATTCATTAATATATTTACATTTAGGCCGTTACAGATTGGGGCCTAAATGTAAATATAATTATAATTGCCCAGCAAATTATTTAATGGCCAATATTCTCCAAAAGAATAATTAATAGGCAATACCTGTATAAAAGCCACAGCCATCTCAATTAAATTGACCCCTTAACATTTCGCATGAATAGATGAGGTTTTATTAAAAAAATAAAAGCAAGGAGATTTTTAATCTTTTTATATTGATCGAGAAAATCACAAATGTAAAATTAAAGTCAAATTGCTTGCTGCTAAATAAAATTGAAGGTTATTAAAGAAAAATTTAAAAAATAAATATCCTTTTTAAAATCGATGACATTCAAAATTCACAGCCATTTTTTTCATTCTTAAATGTTCTAAGGACAGAATGCAATAAAGCATTTTTCAGATGAGCTGTTACGTTAAGTAATCATATACAAAATAATTTCTGTGGTTACCGACAAGGCACTGCTCAAAGAAGTAACAAAAGAGCTTTGGCAATCTGTTAAAAAACTTCGTCCAGAGCTTGGCAAAGACCCTAGGATGCAACTGGTCCTAAAAGCTCTGATAACAATTGGAGATCTTCCAGACTCAATTCAAGCTGCAATGGTTGTAGCAACTTGCTTAGAAATGGAAGATGTCGATGAAAGCCCTAATCAAAAAGAAGAAAACCCAACAACATCAAAATCATCTCAAAGCCAAGAAGCAAGCGAAGGTAAAAGGACAGTTCGCAGAAGATCTGCTGCTAACTAAAGAAAACATTTTTAATATCAAGACACTGAATCTTATTTTATTCTTAAGGTCATATCAAAGAGGATCTACCACCATAAACCTAAATCCAAATCACTTTGCTTTTGACTAACTACTTTGCAGGCCAATTTACATTCAGTTAAATCTTTGTTTGTAAGTTTCTCAAGAATCCTCGCTTTATCAATAGGAGAAAGCTCTCCATCAGAAGTCCATTTAAGAGTTGTTTTCCTTTGGTGTGCTGAATTATGTCGATTCATTTTTTTATTCCTCACTTTTTAAATGGACTTCTAAACAACGAGTAGTACATTCAACACCCTCACTGCCCAAACTACATTCAGTGATACATTCAAAGTAAGAATCTATCGCATCTCTTTGTTCAACAAGGAATAGGTCTCTATTCTTAGAAGACATACTTTAAACCTCCTTTGACGGATGCCACTATTAGCATAAATTCACTTTTCACATGACTTTTTATCAAGGAATATAAAGTACCTAAGTATTAACTACTAGTCTCAGCTTTTGCATTTATTTCAGATTCTACTTGTTGTTTTTTTGCAAATAATAATATTAGTTCGACAAAAAACATTATTTACTCATAATCAAAGTAAAAGCTTTATTCTTTTTGGCTCAAGAACTTCCCAATACTGTTAGAGAGCTTAAATTGATTGGATGGTCCGACCAAGCTGCTAATAACTATGCAGAACTTTTAAGCTCTAACAAATTAAAAATTATAAATGATTTACAAGCAGAAGCTGGGCTTTTTGTTGCAATAATATTATTATTTTTAATAATATTTATTGCAACAAAATCATACCTTAATAATAAACCAGTTAATCAAAAAAAACAAACTAATGATGGCTTACAAACGCAATTAATCAAAGAAGAAATAGCAAATGATAATCCCTTGGAGAAAGAGGCAGAAAGTCAACAAGAGGCAATATTTAATAGTATAAATAAACCCTTAAAGGATTCAAAAAATCTATTAAAAACAGACAATTTTCTTGTACCTTTAAATCAAAACCCCATTGCAGTTAAAAGAAATAAGAAAAAAACACCTTTAAGAGTTCACTTAAAAGAGTTTATACAGGAAACTTCTATTGATATAGACAAAATAATAGAATTTACACTCTTATTATTACTAATAATTTTTGAATTTTCTAAGCAGCTATTTGAGGCTACAAATCAAACTGATAAGGTAATTGATATCACCACTTCAACTAAATTAACCAAAAGAAGTACTGAAGAGCTAAGATCCTTCCTTAAAGACATAGAGTTCGTCCCGAAGCTAAGTCGAGATCAATTGATTGATTTAATTTCAAAAAACCCTGAGGCATTAAAGAAAATCGAATTAAAAGAAAGAGAAATGAAACTAATGAAAATGACAAATATTGAACTAAGGAAATTATTAATAGGAGTTTCAAATACTTCCAAGCTTAGAAAAGTAGAGCTGGTAAAAAAAATCATCTCTCTCGAAAGGAATTCTTCATAGTATCCACGATATTAATTTAAATAGATATTTATTCTTTAGAATCTTTGAATATTTTTTGGTTCATGCAGGGAAAGCACTCTTAAAATCAATGTTTCACATTAAAATTGTCTTTCTAAGATTACTCGTAGCATTTAATTTCACTTCAAAAATATAACTTCTACTTCCATTCAATATTTATATACAATGATTATCTAGCCTAAGTAAAACACAAATCAACCAAGTGGCTTCAAGAGATACAAAAAAGAGCCACACCCTAGGAATCAATACAAGGGTGATACACCACGGTGACGGTTTTGCAAAAAATACAGGTACAGTGATGCCGCCAATATTTCCTAGTTCAACCTTTAAACATGGCAATCCCGAAGGGTTTGATTACACTCGTTCAGGAAATCCAAACTTCAAAATATTAGAATCTCTTTTGGCATCTGTAGAGAACTGCCAATATGCAACTGTTTTTGGATCAGGAGTAAGTGCCATTACCGCAATAGCAAGTTCGTTAAAATCTGGAGATCTTGTTTTATGTGAAGAAAATCTTTACGGGTGTACCGTTCGATTGTTTGAGCAAGTTTTTCAAAAATTTGGGCTTGAAACAAAATGGATTGACTTTACAACAATAAATTCCATAGAGGCCATTAAAAAAATAAATCCAACAATGGTTTGGATAGAAAGCCCAACCAATCCACTTTTAAAAATTATCGATATAAGAAAGATTTGCAAAATTGCTAATCAAAATCAAATACCCGTCGTAGTAGACAATACTTTTGCAACGCCGTTGTTGCAACGCCCACTTGATCTAGGGGCGACTATATCACTAACCAGTACTACTAAATACATTAATGGACATTCCGATGCCTTAGGTGGTGCTGTTTGCACCCAAGACTTCAATTGGGAAGAACGCATGAAATTTGCACAAAAATCACTAGGTCTACAACCATCTCCTTTTGACTGTTGGCTCATTACAAGAGGTATCAAAACACTTCCTCTACGTATTCAAAGACAAGTGGCAACTGCATTTTCTCTTGCCAATGAATTAGCTAAACACCCATCCATTAAATGGGTAAGATATCCTTTTCGAACAGACCACCCTCAAAATGATCTGGCTAAAAAACAAATGGCCGGAGGAGGAGCAATGATTACTCTAAGTCTTAAGGCTAATCAAACCCAAACTTATAATTTTTGCAAAAACCTTAAACTTTTTACCATGGCTGAAAGCCTCGGTGGAGTTGAAAGTCTTGTATGTCACCCTGCAACTATGACCCATGCCTCCCTTTCATCGCAAATAAAAGAAAAGCTTGGGATCAATGAATCACTAGTTCGCTTGTCAATTGGATGCGAAGACTCAATTGATCTAGAAAATGATCTAAACCAAAGTCTTAGCCAATTAAAGTGATTGGAAGTGAATTACTAACTGATCCTCTTTGGGAACCCAAACATCTTGGGCAAGCCATTCCGCCAAGTCCACATGCAGTCTCAGTAGCCTTGCCTAGATGGGAAGATGTTATTGCATATGAAGAAAAAGATCCAGAATGCATCAACAATCTTCAATCTATCTACCCCCGCTTTGGGTTACACCCTTTTTTAAAGGCAGTTGGTGAAAAAGCACTGAATCTTCATCTTAAAGGTGCTAATAGTGCATGGCCTTATCCAAATATCATTACTGCAAAAAAAGCCAAGGAATATTGTAATCAAATTAACAATAATGCTCAGATAACTATTAAAGAAGTTGCTGGTCTTCAATGCTTAATCGTTGATAGTAATACTACTCCAGCAGCAAAAGCATTTTGGCAACACACAGGACTAGGAGCCTCTTCTAGACAGGCAGCGATAGCACTTAATAAAGAAAAGACTCCTTCAAAAAACGCAGGTGAACATGCAAGGACTGCTATACGGAATCGACTAGCAAAAATTTATGGGTGCGAATCAAATTTAATTCAACTCCATCCTTCAGGAATGGCTGCTTTAACCACAGCCCTAGAAGCATTACAAAAATGCAGACCTCAGAATCGAACAATGCAATTAGGCTTCCCCTATGTTGATGTTTTAAAACTTCCCCAAGAAATCTTTAATGGCTGTGAACTCATACTTAATTTAGATCCTTTAAAATTAGCCAATCAACTCGATAAAAAAAAGCCTTCTGCATTAATTGTTGAACTGCCAAGCAACCCGATGTTGGAATGTGTTGATCTACCTCTTATAGCAAAAATTGCACATGAAAAAGGAATCCCGGTTATTGCAGATGACACTATTGGATCAGCTATAAATATCAATCCTCTCCCTTATGCCGACATCATATTTACATCACTAACAAAAAGCTTCGCAGGTTGTGGAGATATCCTTGCAGGTTCTTTAGTGATCAGCCCTGAATCTCAATGGAAACAAACCTTGCAAGAGCTCTTCTCTATTGAACCATTCAGTCATTTATCCGATGCTGATGCAATTCCTCTTGCAGAAGCAAGCAAAGATGTAACAACACGCGTAAATCTATTAAATCAATCTTGCATGCAACTCAAAACTCGTTTAGAGAATCATCCTCAAATAAAAAAAGTACATCATCCTGAATACTGTCAAAATTTTCAATCAATTATGCGCGCACATGGGGGATATGGATGTTTACTGTCTTTTGAGTTATCAGGCGGGATTCACAAAGCTAAGCGATTTTACAATTCATTAAAAGTATGTAAAGGGCCCAGTTTAGGAACAATGTTTACATTGGCATGTCCATATGTTCTATTGGCACATTACAAGGAACTGGATTGGGCTCAAAAATGTGGTGTACCCCCTGCACTAATTAGAGTTTCGGTTGGCATTGAGAACGCAGAAGATCTATGGGATCGCTTCAAAACAGCATTGGAAAGTTAATTAAAAGATTCAATAGTTTTTAGATCAACATCAGAATTATGCACGAAGCAATAACCTTAGCTAAGTATTAATAGGTTGGATTATTAACAATGTCTCCAATATACGAAGACAACAGCCTTGCTATAGGCAACACCCCACTGGTAAAACTTCACTCTGTCACTAAAAACTCAAAAGCTACAGTTTTAGCAAAAATTGAAGGACGTAATCCTGCTTACAGCGTGAAGTGCAGGATTGGAGCGAATATGATTTGGGACGCTGAAAAAAAAGGAGTTCTCAAAAAACATCAGACCATTATTGAGCCCACCTCAGGGAATACAGGGATTGCTTTGGCTTTCACTGCTGCTGCAAAGGGATACAAACTTATACTTACCATGCCTGAGTCCATGTCTTTAGAAAGACGTAGAGTAATGGCTGTTCTTGGAGCTGAACTAATCCTTACTGAAGCAGCGAAAGGGATGCCAGGTGCTATAGCCAAAGCCAAGGAAATTGCAGAAAGTGACCCAAATAAATACTTCATGCCAGGGCAATTTGATAACCCCGCCAATCCAGAGATTCATTTCAAAACAACCGGACCAGAAATATGGAATGATTGCAATGGCAATATTGATGTGCTTGTTGCAGGAGTAGGTACTGGAGGAACTATTACAGGAGTTTCTCGTTATTTAAAAGAAGAAAAAGGCAAAAGTATTCTGTCCGTAGCAGTAGAGCCATCTCATAGTCCTGTAATTTCCCAAACTCTCAACGGAGAAGAAGTTAAATCTGGACCTCATAAAATCCAAGGGATTGGCGCCGGTTTTATCCCTAAGAACCTAGACCTAAAACTGGTTGATCAAGTAGAACAAGTCACTAATGATGAATCAATAGCCATGGCACTTCGCTTAGCGAAAGAAGAAGGCTTATTGGTTGGTATATCATGTGGAGCGGCAGCTGCAGCAGCCATTAGATTGGCCGAGAAAGATGAATTTGCTGGGAAAACAATTGTTGTCGTTCTTCCAGATCTTGCAGAGCGTTATCTTTCATCAATAATGTTTGAAGATGTCCCAACAGGTATTATTCAACAGCCAAGCAATAACTAATAAAGTCGGGCAGAGGGTAAAACAGCATCTGGAGAGATAAACATTGCATCTCCATAAGAAAAGAACCTGTATTTTCTTTCTATTGCCTCTTGATAGAACTCAAGCAGTTTCTGCCGGCCAATAAATGCACTTACCAATAATAACAATGAGCTTTTTGGTAAATGAAAATTTGTCAATAGCCCATCAACAACTCCAAATTTATAACCAGGTTTAATAACTAAATCAACTGTTCCTTTAAATGGTTTAAGGGACCCTCCTCCAGCTATAAATGATGCTTCAAGAGACCTTACAGTTGTTGTCCCAATAGCAATAATGCGTCCTCCTCTCAATTGACACGCTTGACAGGCTGAAACAACCTCTGGCTTCACCTCAACCCACTCACTATGGAGTTGTAAATTTTCCAAATTCTCCTCTTCCAATGGTCGGAAAGTTCCAAGGCCTACATGAAGTGTCACTCTTGCTTGTTCTACTCCGCGTTTAGCTAAATCATCCAAAAGATCATCGCTAAAATGTAAGCCTGCTGTTGGAGCTGCCACAGCGCCTGGGCGAGATGCATATCTAGTTTGATATCGCTGATCATTACTTGAATCATGCCTATGAATATATGGGGGTACAGGCATCTCACCGTACAAGTCAAGGCAGTGTTCAATCTTCTCTCTATCACTAAAGCATTTAGGGAACTGAACAATTCGACCTCCAGTCTTCACATCTCTGTCAACGATAGTTAATGAAAGAGATTGTTTTCCACCAGCTTCTAACAAAAAACAATCACCAGGTCTCATTTTTTTTCCAGGTTTTACTAGGCACAACCATTTCCCATCACCTTTAGGTTCTAATAACAAAAGTTCTCCCAAACCACCATTTTTTAATCGGACTTTTAATCTTGCTCTTAACACACGAGTGTCATTCATCACTAATAGATCCCCTTCTTTTAGCTCCGTAGTTAAATCCCAAACTTTCGAATGACTAATTTCTAAGGAATCTTCAGATTGCCTAGAGACAACCATCATGCGAGCTTCATGCCTTGGCTCAATAGGCTCTTGAGCTATGAGTTGATTTGACAACTCATAGTCATAAGAACTGAGTAAAAAATCTCTGGATTCAGATAACAATTTCAATCATCACCTAATTAACTAACGCAATCCATTTTTAAGAACAATACTAATCTTTAAGCAGCAAGACTTTCAGGTTTATTCTCAATCAAATGCGAGAGGTCTTTCAAGAAAGCTGCGCCATCAGCACCATAAACCACTCTATGATCAGCAGTAAGATTTACTTGCATTTGACGTTTCACTGAAATAGATCCATCTTTACCTGCTATGACTGTAGGCAATGAGGCAGCAACTGCGAGAATAGCTCCCGTCCCAGGAGGAAGTATCGCATCAAATCTATCTACTCCAAACATACCCAAGTTTGAAAGAGTAAAAGTCCCACTATTGTATTCATTAGGTTGCAATTGCTTAGCTCTAGAACGCTTAACTAAATCAGCCCATTGTGCTGACAATTCAAACAAATCAACAATATCTGCATTTTGAAGCACAGGTGTTATAAGCCCCCCTTCCTCCATTGCTACTGCAACGGCAACATTTACTTGATTGGGATATACCATACCGTCATTACTCCAAGCTGCATTTAATTGAGGATGTCTAGCTAAAGTGATTCCAACAGCTTTTGCAAGCAAAGCTGTCATTGTGACTCCCTTAGGCTTTACTTGCTTATAAAAATGATCAAGTTTATCTGTTGTAATCGCATATCCCACTCTGAAACATGGAACAGATAAACTGGTCTCCATATTTCTATTTACAGCCTCCTGCAGTGTATTGAATTTAATTGTTTCTCCTGGTTTACCAAAACTATTGCCCTTGGGGATTTCATCAATACGTTTGACAGAATTATCAGAAGGCTGATTTGCAACAGAAGCTTTCTCAAAAGCAATCGAGGCAGGAGCATTGCTTTCAGCAATCCAAGGAACAGTTACAGGCTGGCCTTGGGCTTTCTGAACATCTTCAGCTTGAATTCTTCCATGAGGGCCGCTGCCAGGAACTGTTTTTAAGTCAACGCCAAGTTGAGAGGCAAGTTTTTTAGCCCTAGGAGTAGCAATAACCCTACCTGTATTTACTACAGCTCTATGAGGAATTTGAACTGAAGAAGGTAGTTTTTGCTTTACAGCAGATGGAGAAGCAGATTTGGCTGGGGTTTGAGAAGCAGTTATTTTCTTTTTGTCCTTTGTGGGAGAAGACTCTTTGGAAATAGAGCCTTTTGACTGAGGTGGGTTATTGGCTTGAACAGATGCTATTTCGCCTTCTGATTCAACAATCAAACCTATTGTTTCACCAACTGGAACAGTACTACCCGAAGGCATTAAAACAGCAGCCAAAAACCCATCTTGGAAAGACTCAACATCCATATCAGCTTTATCCGATTCAACGACAAGAACTGATTCTCCTCTTGCAACCTTTTCACCAGGTTTTTTTAACCATTCAACAATCTTCCCCTCAGTCATAGTTGAACTAAGGGCTGGCATAAAAATGTCGTGTGATGCCATAATTGTGTCTTGGACTTAGTTTTGAGTATTTTACCTAAACAAGTGACTCAAGTTTTTAGACTCAGATCACTTGATCAGACCAGTTATTTATCATGTTAGTTCTCAAAGTGCATGCTTCTACTTTTTTTGCTTGCATTTAATTTATAAAACTCCCAAGAATGTATTAAAAAAGAAATAAATCAAAAATCAAATTTGATCTATAGACTCAACAACGCCATCTCTAACAAGCAAAGAAACCTTCATTTTATCTACCAAGTTATCTCCTTTTTTTAGATCACAAAAACTCTCTATTTGGCCTTGTTCAACAATCTCTTCCATCTCTAACTCTCTAATTTGAGCTTGTTGCTGTAACAAGTTTCGTTTTTGTTCCTCTAACTCAGAACGTTTCATTGCGACCTGTTGCTGAACTTGAGCAACTTGTTCTTGAACTCGAGGATCAAGAGGATTTGAAGTTTGAGTTCTTAACCCTTCAACAACTTGTTGACCTTCTTGTTCTAATTGAGCTAATTGCTGATCACTTGTTGAAATAGCCGAGCTTATTTCCTTCTCAGCTTCTTCTTTCCAAGCAGGAGTAACAACAGCTCTAATAGTGATAGAACGTTTAATTGAAAGAGTAGTTACTTCAGACATTAATAAAAAAGCAATTCAGGCCAAGGTTCTCAGCCAATGTGAAATAGTTTAACTAAATTTTCCACGAAAAAAGTTATAAACCAAAAATATCTTCAATAGCATTACGATCACGTTTTGCAATCCTATCGCGTCTTTGTTTTAACGTCTGCGTTAATAAGCCATTCTCAATTGAAAATGGCTTAACTAAAGCCACCCCGGCTACTCTTTCATCAGAACGAGAACCTTGGCGAATAGAAAGCAGCCTATTAATTTCTCCCTTAAGAAACTTTCTTAAATTCTTATCACCAAAAGAGCCCCCCAAGTCTTCTCCTAAAGACAAATTCTTTTCTAATGCCCAAATCAACATTTGTTCAACATTAGGAACTAATAAAGCCCCTAATTGCCTTTGGTCTTGACCAACAATCATTAACTGTTCAATAAGATGACTAGAAACCAAAGCTTCTTCCAATGGCCCTGGTTCAATATTCTCCCCATTACTTAAAACAATAGTATCTTTAGCTCTTCCAGTAAGCACAACTGTTCCGTCTTTAAGCAACATTCCAAGATCACCAGTATCAAACCATCCTTCTGAATCAAGTACTTTTAGAGATTCTTCTGGTTTTCTTAAATAACCCTTCATTACTTGAGGCCCTCGCACCAAAACCTTTCCTTGTTGAGAAAATCGCATTGGCGTACCTTTCTCAGGGTCAACTATACGAAACTCTGTTTGAGGCAAGGGCAATCCTGAACTGCCCCTAATATTCCTCCAGGTTCTTCTACAGCTTAAGACAGGGCTTGTCTCAGTAAGTCCATAGCCAACTAATAATTCTACTCCAAGAGCTTCAAAAAACTCATCAACATGAGGAGCTATTGCCCCCCCTCCATTTATTGGGAATTGCAACCTACCACCCGAAAGTTGTTTAAGAACTTTGGGCCACAAAGTTAAAGCAGCAAGACAATGAAAAGGCCAACGATAAACAACTTCTAAAGAAGATAATATTCTCCTATAAACTTTTACATTTACCAATAACAAATCACGTGATTCCCTTAAAGCTAATTTAAAACAATGGCTATTAGAAAGAGCAGCTTTAATAATTAATTGACGAGAGCGAGGCATTTTATTTAACGCATCATCAAAACCGGTCTTAATCGCCTCCCAAAGCCTTGGAACTGTTGCCATAACAACAGGTTTAACCTTTTTTAAATCATCTTTTAAATGTTTAATAGTTGTATAGTTCTGAGAACATGCACAAGAAAAGAAATAATACTCAGCACTCCTTTCATAAGAGTGCCAAATAGGTAAAACGCTAAGGAGAGGTGTACCCGGAGAAGGGCTCGCAATACATGCTAAAGATCGCATTTGATGCAGAAAGTTTTCATGAGTCAAAGGGACACCTTTAGGGCGACCAGTAGTCCCAGAAGTATATAAAATAGTTGCAATGTTATTGGAACAATTATCTGCAACGGGCTTTTGAAGATACTTTTCTCCACTTCGCATAAAGTCTTCCCATTTAATCAAACCATCTTTAGTCTCTCCCTCTAGCTGTAAAACAAATTTTAATTGTGTTTTTTGCTCTTGATTTAACGAAAGTTTTTCCCACAAGCTTGCTGATTGAACTATTAAACCAACTGATTGAGAATCATCCAAGATATAACGAAGCTCTTCGACTGGCGCTGAAGCTCCTCTCACAGCATCAGCAGCCCCTAACCTCATCAAACCTTGATCAACAATTAACCATCGAGGACTATTTTCTGAAAACAACGCAATAACATCATTATTTTTTACTCCTAAAGAATTAAAAGCAGCTGCAGCTATTGAAATCTTGTCAGCAAGCTCTTTATAGGTATAACTCTCACGGGCTATTGAATGTGGAGCATCAACAGCTAATAAATCACCATGATGATTTCTCAACCATGGCCATATTTGATCAACTCGCTTAATTTCCTTTACACAATGATGAGCATTTAGTGCTTTTTGCTCTCGTTGTGTAGAAATCCAATGTGATCTTGCTAAACCATTCTTCGCATTGGTCTCTGCACCATTCATTCTCTTGAAAATTTGCAAACTTTTACTCCCAATTTTTAAGGTTGACATTTGAATAATAAATTTTTACGTCCTCCCAAAGTTTTTTTACTACTTCTATAACAATCCGAAATGCTTGCTCAGGTTTTTCTTCATAAAAAAACGAACCTCCCTCATTTTAACTTCAGGAATGAATTCATTAATTTTGCCAATTGGATGTTCTGATAAGCCACAAGGAATGATCTCATTAAAACCAGACAGGTCACAATTAACATTCAAGGCTAATCCATGCTGAGTAACCCATCTTTTGCAACCTACCCCAATTGCTCCAACCTTTTTACCTTCGCACCAAACACCTGTCAGGCCCTTCATTCTTTGACCAATCAGCCCAAGATCAGCCAATACATCAATCAAAACAGCTTCAAGCTCTCTTAAGTACCAATTCAAATCTGTTTTATAACGGTGAAGATCTAACACCAAATAAACCACTAATTGGCCAGGTAAATGGTGTGTAACTTCGCCTCCTCTATCAATTCGATATAAATCTACTGATGTTTTTTTAGAGTCAAAAAGTAAATTATCTTTACTAGCAGCTCTTCCAAGAGTA
Source organism: Prochlorococcus marinus str. MIT 0918 (assembly GCF_027359415.1). NCBI lineage: Bacteria > Bacillati > Cyanobacteriota > Cyanophyceae > Synechococcales > Prochlorococcaceae > Prochlorococcus > Prochlorococcus marinus. Next base: position 1,635,390 of record NZ_CP114780.1, on the reverse strand, counting down.
AAGCAATGAAAATGTTCAAGCATCCAAATCGCTTGTTTAGACGAAGGATCTGCTAATAAAGCCTTTTGCCAGTTCTTCTGCCAATCCCAAGCAGATTGAAAATCTATTAATTCAGTAGGTTCAAAAAGAACCGTAGAGGGACCTTCTTCTGATAGATATTTTATGGCTAACTTATGCATATCTTTAGATCTCAAGGAGGAAGAATGAAATTGTTGATTCATGGCCGAAATCTTGAGTTAACACCTGCATTACGTGAATACACAAAGGCAAAACTTGAAAAAGCTATTCATCATTTTGAGGAAATGGTACAAGAAGCTGATGTTCATCTATCAGTAGCAAAAAATCCAAGAGTGCCCCAACAAACTGCTGAGGTGACTGTTTTTGCTAATGGCACTGTTATACGTGCACAAGAACGAAGCCAAAATCTTTATGCAAGTATTGACCTTGTTGCAAATAAGCTTTGCAGACAATTAAGAAAATACAAAGAGCGTCATACTGATCATCATCACAGTAATGGGCATAGTGCTTCTCCTACACCTGCTACGGAAAAAATTCTAGAAGAGAAGTCCATAGACAGTTCGCTCTTAGAAGGCAAAGAGGCCCAACTACCTACACCAGGTATACGACGCAAATATTTTCCAATGCCTCTCATGACCATTGAACAAGCAAGGCATCAGCTTGATTTAATAGACCATGACTTTTATGTTTTCAAAGATATAGACAGTCAACAATTACAGGTTATTTATAAACGAAATCACGGAGGATATGGCGTTATTCAAGCCAAGAGTTAATGCCATATCAATATAAATCTTTGCACAAGATAATCTCTGACTTGCCATCTTTCATTCATCAAGCTGCTTTAGAACCTCATCTTGATTTGGAGTCTTTCAACCAAATCTGTGACGCCTGCAATCATTTTAATTTTGCAGGTTTATGTACAAACCTCATTAGAATCCCAGAGGCCAGAAAACGCATAGCCACTAATAAAAAAACTAGTCTTATTGCAGTTATAGCATTTCCTTTCGGTGCCATCCCTAGCAAAATAAAAAAGATAGAGGCCGAATGGGCCTCAGAGCATGGAGCAGATGAGATAGAAGTAGTCCCTAATTTTCTCAAACTTCATCAAGGCGATATTCAAAATTTTGCGGAAGAGCTTGCAGATATAAATGAAATAGGCTTACCTTGCCGAGTAATTCTTGACACAAACCAGCTCTCTCATGAAAAGTTGACTATTGCTATAGAAGCCTGTTTAGAAGCAGGCATATCTGAAATTCAAACAGGCACTGGATTTGGGCCAAAAACAACTAAATCTCACATCTTAAAATTAGTCTCTATAACAAAAAACCGTTGTGCAATAAAAGCTGCTGGAGGAATTAAAAGTCTTGTTGAGGTAATAGAACTAATAGAGGCAGGTACAAAGTTTATCGGAACTTCTGTTGGGATGAATTTAATTAAAGAGTTTCAAGCACAAAAACAGTGAGTAATGAGAAAAAGATTCAAGGACTTGCGTTAAAAGTAGGCCCATTAGGAGAGAATGATCGATTGTTAACTCTCCTAAGTTATCAAGAGGGTATTTTGCGTATTGCCGTGCCAGGCGCTAGACGCCCAAAAAGCAAACTCGCTGCAACTTCGGCTTTAACATATCTTGAAATTCAAATTGTAGGAAAGTCCAAGCTGCGAAAAGCAAGGCAAATAAAAATTCTTAAAAGTTTTAGTAAGCTTGGTGAAAAGCTAGATACACTTGCTGCTGCACAAGTTTTAACAGAACTATCTATTTTATTAGTAGGAACAAATGATGCTCAACCTGAAATTTTAGAGGCGATCTTAATTCATCTTGAACGGCTTGAAAAAGACCACATATCTCAATTAGAGATATTGGCAAATTGTGTTCAATCATGTGTCCATTTACTTGCTCTTGGGGGTTATGGCCTCCCTATTCAATCTTGCTGCAAAAACAATATTGACCTTATCCCTCCCTTAGGCAATTGGAATTGGAGTTGCAGCCTTATTCCTCATGAAGGTTTTGCTATAGGTGAACATCCTAACGCCAAAGTTTTACTGAACCCATCCGAGCTAGGTCTCTTGCAATGCCTTCTCAGGCCGAATCTGCCAATTAAAAAAAATGGTGAAATTCTTGGTCCTAAAAAAGTTTGGTTAAAGCTATTATTTGTAATTGAAATTTGGGTGGAAAGTCATCTTAATAAAGGTTTGAACTCTCTAAGGATGTTAAAAAAAATTCATTCATCTAATGATTGCAATTGATTGTATTGAATAAAATTGAACCTTTTAAATACATAAGAAAATTAAACATATGAAATTCAAAAGAGATATTAAAACCTCAGAAAAAGGAGTAAAAACACTATTTCTTATAAAAGGATACAAAAGGATATGGGTGTCACAAATTTTTTCTCAATTAGCTGATAAACTCTACATAGTTTTATCTATTTACCTAATTAGTAAATACTGGGTTGATATTAATCAAATTCATACTGAATTAATTGAAATACCTTCCTCTAATTTAAGTTCATTAATCGAAATTAAAACTAACAGAATCACACTTCTTGCAACAGGTGTTTATATAGCAAATACTTTGCCTGCAATACTTATTGGAGGAATATCAGGAATAATTGTAGATTTTTTTCAAAAAATAAAGGTACTGTATTTTACAAACCTAATGAAAGGCTTACTAATGCTTTTAATTCCTATATGTATTCTCCCTGGTCCTAGTTGGAAAGGTTGTGAATGGGGCTATTGGGCATTTCTATTTATTACTTTTATTAGCTCATGTCTTACACAAATACTAACTCCAGCCGAGCAATCAATCATACCTATATTAGTGCCAAAAAACAATCTTATTACAGCTAACTCAATATATCAATCTACAAATATTGGAGCAATCATTTTGGGTTTTTCCTTAGGAGAAGTTTTCTTACTTTTAATGAAAGCATTCTTCGGATTTTTAAGCATAACAGGTGGGGAATTTCTCCTGTTACCAATTTTCTATTTCATAGCATCTTCAACAATTAGATCAGTTAAATTGAAGGAAAATATTGAGAATATGCTTCAGCCATCAAAGAGAAATATTATTGATCAGATAAAAAAAAGTTTTAGATTACTAGAGAATAATATAATTAAAAAATCTTTAACTCAAATTATTTTTGTTTATTGCTTACTTGCTTCACTTTATATTTTATCAATACACATCGCATCTACGATCACTAGTTTAGGTCCTACTAGGTTTGGAGTTCTTCTTGGCTTTAATGGCCTAGGCATTGCATTAGGAGCAATATATTTAACTCAAACAGCAAGGGTGAATCAAGCTAAAACTCCTAATATTGGCTTCCTTATCATAGCTTTCAGTTTAATAGCACTTGGTTTAGCGCAAGGTTCAATATTATTTTGCACATTATTTTGCACTCTTATTGGTATAGGAACATCTTTTATCGTTATCCCTGCTCAAACTAGAATTCAAAAAAATACCCCAACAGATCAACTAGGTAAAATCTTTGGCCTACAGAACAATTTGAATAATATCGCAATAATTGTTCCTCTATTATCAATAAGTGCCTTCTTAAATAAGTTTGGATTAATCCCTTTATTAATAGTGCTTGCGGCCCTGTCATTTTATGAGGCTTTCAATGGACACATCCATTAAATAACTCCCAAAACTGCTAACTTTCAATAAGTTCATCTAAGTATTCTTCAGGTGTCTCCTCATATAGCCTGGCTTGGGAAAAAATCACCCTTTTGCGGAAATGTTAGCTACGGATTTAGTACAACCAAAGAACTAAGGAAAAGAGGATATCAAACTAGCTTTATTCACTTTGATAACCCTGGCAACTCCAATACATCCAAAACATCTCTCTTAGCTAATGATCCTGATGTAAGCCTTCCATATTTAATTAAGTCACAGGTTTATACCATCCCTTCACTAAGTGCTCAACGCGAACTCAGAGAATCATTAGAACGATTAAAACCAGACATTGTTCATGCCAGTCTTACACTTTCACCTCTTGACTTTAGGCTCCCAGATCTATGTCAGCAAATTAATGTCCCATTAGTGGCTACCTTTCATCCACCTTTTGATTCAAAGCTAAGAAACCTAACAGCTAGCACTCAACAACTTACTTATCAACTCTATGCCCCAGCTCTCTCACGCTTTAATAAAGTAATAGTCTTTTCAGACAAACAAGCAGAAGTACTTATAAAACTAGGAGTAAAGAAAAATAGGCTTGACGTAATTCCTAACGGAGTTGATGAAGAGATATGGATGCCTATCAATTCTGACTCAGCATCATCTGAAAAAATAAATGTACAAAACCGTTTGGGTTCAAAAAGAACTTTCTTATATATGGGAAGAATTGCTGCAGAAAAAAACCTAGAGGCTCTTTTAAAAGCATGGAAAGCAAGTAATACAAATGGATGTCAGCTTGTAATTGTTGGAGATGGTCCACTGAGACCAACCCTAGAAAATAATTTCTTATCAACAGATGATTGTGAAATCCTCTGGTGGGGATACGAAGCTGATTTAAAGAAAAAAGTTGCTCTACTGCAATGTACAGAAGTTTTTATACTGCCTAGTTTAGTAGAAGGCTTGTCTCTAGCCTTGCTGGAGGCTATGGCAACAGGTACAGCTTGTATAGCTACTGATGCAGGAGCTGATGGAGAAGTTCTAAAACAAGGTGCGGGAATAATCATCAGCACCGAAAGTGTGACATCACAATTAAAAACTTTACTCCCAGTACTGAAAGAACACCCCTTATTAATCTCTGAACTTGGCAAAAGAGCAAGGTTAAGAATCTTAGAGCAATTTACTCTTAAAAAAAGTATTGATTCTCTAGAAAATCTTTACAACAATCTCCTTTAATTTTTAAGCCATTTCTCGACTCTTTTGTGCAGCAATAACTACAGCTTCAATTAAAGCCGATCTCAATCCTTGTTTTTCAAGATGACGTAAGGCAGTGATAGTAGTTCCTGCAGGTGAAGCAACCATATCTTTCAGTTGCCCAGGATGTAATCCTTTTTGTTTTAGCAATAAAGCAGTCCCCTCAAGCGTTGAATGAGTCAAAGATTGAGCTAAATCCCTAGGCAATCCCGCAGCAACGGCACCATCAGCCAATGCTTCAGAAATTAAAGCAACATATGCAGGCCCCGAAGAAGTCAATGCTAAGAAAGCATCTAAGTGTTCTTCTGGTAATTCAAAAACCTCACTATTAGGCTTAAAGATTGCTTCTACTAATTCCCTCTGTTCTAACGAAACCCTATCTCCCCAGGAGAGTCCCGTAAGCCCAGACCCAACTAAAACTGGAGTATTAGGAACTGCACGAACACAGGCGTGGGAAGGGAATAGAGCCTGAAGTCTCGTCAAATTAACTCCAGCCACAATAGAAATTAACAACGGACGATCTTTACTCAAATCAGAAGCTATATAAGCTTTTTCTTTAATCTGATTTATCTGTTGAGGCTTAACTGCCAAAATTTTCACAGGCAACTGCCAAACCTTTTCAGCCTCTGAATCATTAGCCGCTACTACAGAGATATCATTAGAAAATTGGGCTAAAACCTGTTCTACACTTTTTGTTTTACCTACTACTCCTAAAACTTCATCTGAACTAAATTTTTCTTTTAAAAATAAACTCTGAAGAATGACCTGAGCCATTCTTCCTAATCCAATTACACCCAAAGACAAAGACACCGATTCTCAAATTGCTGTTGAAACAGGTTCGCCCCAAGCAGGTTCTGGCGCAGAAAGATCTTCATTAGAATCATTGTCAGAATCTGAGGTGGTCACACTAGATGGAGAAGGTTCTTCTTGAAAGGAATTAGTTACTGTTACACAACTTGGAGCAAAAAGGAAAATACTCTCACCAACACGTTCTTGATGTCCATCTATCGCAAAAGTACCACCAGCAACAAAATCAACTGCTCTCTGAGCTTGATCTGGCTCCATCATTGTTAAATTCAAAATAACTGTTTTTCTTTCTCTCAATGCTTGAATTGCTTTAGGCATTTCATCAAAACTTCTTGGCTCCATCAAGCTGACTTCTGCAGTTGCCGTTGAGATACCAGGCATTCCTATCACCTTCGATGAAGAATCTCTAGTAGTAAAAGGATTGGAACCAGAAAAAGGGGTTAACCCATTCGAACCGTTACTTCCGACTTGATCTGAGCCCTCAAAACCTTCACCTGTTTCATAGTCAAGCTCATCAAAATCACCATCTAAATAGTCTTCACCAGCGACAACAGCTCTAAGACGTGAAATAAGCGACACCTTTTAAATCCTCTCTGAATGGTTTTGAGTTCTTTTCGGATAATTCCGAACTGAAGGGAAAAGTACCTTTCTCAAGGAAAATATATCCCTAATTACTTAAATAGCGTTATTTATAAGCAGGAGCAAGGTTTTTAATTGCTTTTCTTGATATCTTGGCTTAATTGACGGCGCAGACTATTGCCAAATAATAAAGAACCTAGACGTATCCAGGTTGCCCCTTCTTCTACTGCCTCTTTCCAATCTCCGCTCATTCCCATTGAGCACTCTTTTAAATTCAATTCAGCAGCAAATGTTTTACATTCTCTAAAAAGAGTTCTTCTTTGAATATTCTGTAGAGCAATAGGTGAAATTGTCATAACTCCTACAATGTTGACATTAGGCAATTCAAGAAATTGATTCCATTGAGCTCTAATCTCATCAGGTAATAATCCAGACTTATTAGTATCCTCTCGAAATTTCACTTGGACCATAACAGTCATTTTTTTAACTTCTTCAACAGCTATTCTTGAAATTCTTTTTGCTAGTTTCAAAGAGTCTACTGAATGGATTACATCAAAAGACCTAACAACCTGACGTACTTTATTTGCTTGAAGGTTACCAATAAAATGCCATTTGATATCTTTCAAATATTTTAGAGATTCTATTTTAGGTAAAGCTTCTTGGACTCTACTTTCCCCAAAATCAATTTGCCCTTGAGATGCCAGGGATTTTATTTGACTAATTTCATGCCCCTTGCTTACAGCCAAAAGGTTTACTTGACTAGGAAGTAATTGCTTAAATTCTTTTAAATCTAGATTGGCTTTCACTGCTAAATTAAATAAAAGTTTGCTTAAATAATTTTTGCCACACTTCAAAGTCCTCAGATTTATCTCTTCTACAACGGGCTAGGTTCATATCTGCATAATGACGGGCATCCATATAAGGAATCACCTCAAATTCTGCGCCTCTTGGTTGCAGTGAAACTAAAAAAAACATTTTCTGAGCATAAAGAGTTGCATAAATATCTCTTCCTTCGCCTGCAGGGGAAACCAAATAGAGCATCCCAAAAGTGGGATGGTTAAGATATCTCTCAGAAGCGAAGCTCAAATTCCAAAACAATGATAATTCACTCAATATGATACTTGTAAGTCGATAAAGTGATTAATTACTTATAAAATCAAAGAAATATCAATTCCAAAACCAATTTCCAAGGAACTCAAATCAAACCATATTTATATCTTAAACATAAGACAAATATCAATAAGCAAGCCGAGAATAAATTGATCCATCTTGACTTTTTTTTCCAAGAATTCTTTGGCTTGAATAAATCTGGGCTTAACAAGTACCCCCCTCTCCTAATCAAAAGAGCATCCCCACCTTGTTCAGCTCTTAATAAAATATTTAAAAGCAAGCGTTCTCCCACTGATAAAATTAATCCTATAGATTTTTTGAATCCCAATTTTCTAAAATCAACTGCTCTTGTAGCCAAGGATCGAAGTAGATTTTGACATTCTTCTTGAACCAAAGGTATAAAACGTAAAGCCAATAAAAGCTGAAAGCTCATTCTATCCAATGGGAATCCAATCAAAGCAAGCGGAGTAAGGAACCATCTTAAAGTCCACATCAAATCCTCTGGGGAAGTGGTTATTAGCATGAGATTAACGCTATAAACAACGGTGAAAATTAATGTTGAGGTTTTCACTCCTAATTCAGCAGATTGCCTGTCAACAACAAAAGGGCCTATAGAAAGCTGACCGAAATCAAAAGGACCAAATCTTAAAATTTCCCAAGAGGGACCAAAGGTTATGGCATTTGGAAGTTCTTGAGGGGTTCGTATGTTTAACTGGCCAACAACTTCATTTGTTGGCAAAAACATCGCAAAAAGACCAAAAAAACAAGAAAGAATAACTAAAAAAACCAGCGTTCTCCAAACAACTCTTAAAGGCAAGGAGCCAATAAAAGTAATAAAAAGAAGTGAAATAACTATACAGACTCTCCACAACGGTCCCGCAAGTATTGGTGTAATTAAAAACATCAAAACCCAAGAGAATTTAACCCTTGGGTCAATTCTTCTCAACCATCCCGAAGAACCTGCGACATATTGACCTATTGGAACCCTTTTTAAAAAATCCATTTAGTTAACTAGGCGTATTATTTTGCTTACGAGCAATCTCTCTCTCAACTTCTCGTTGTTGCTTACCTCGCCAAAATAATTTCAACGGAGTACCTTCAAACCCTAGTCCTTCTCTTAATTGTCTCTCTATATACCTTCTATATGAATCACCAAATAGTTTAGGTTCGTTTACAAAAAGAGTAAAGCTAGGCGGAGCACTTGCTACTTGTGTTGCGTAGTAAAGCCTCCCTTGCCTACCACCTCTACTCGTTGGTGGACTTCTCCAACTTAAAGCCTCCGAAATTACTTCATTAACTACTGATGTAGATACTCTTCTTCTATGCTGTTCAACAGCTAAAGAGGCCAATCGAAAAATATGTTCAACTCTCTTCCCCGTAAGCGCTGAAGTGAATAACATTTTTGCCCAATCTAAAAAATATAATTTTGCTCGAAGTTCTTTCTCAATGATTGGCATTGTATAAGTATCTTTTTCAACAGCATCCCATTTATTAACAATTATCAAACACGCTCTTCCTTCTTGTTCAATTCTTCCTGCAAGGCGTTGATCTTGTTCAGTAACACCTTCTAATGCATCTACAACCAAAAGACATACATCACTTCTTTCAATTGCTTTAAAACTACGATTGATCCCAAAAAACTCTGGGCCATATTGAACACTTTTACGTCGACGTATTCCAGCCGTATCAATTAATCTCCAACATCTATTTTCTCTAATTATTGATGTGTCAATAGTATCCCTTGTAGTACCTCTAATAGAACTAACAATTGCTCTATTCTCTCCACTGATTGCATTCAACAAACTAGATTTACCTACATTTGGTCGCCCAATAATTGATACTTGAATATTGTCTTTCCCTTCAGCATCTAGTTCCTTAGGCGGTAGTAATTCAACTACTTTATCCATTAAGTCACCAGTACCTACTCCATGTATTGCCGAAACAGGATATGGATTTCCCAAACCTAATCTCCAAAATTCAGCTGCCATTGAAAGACCTATCTCTGGAGATTCACATTTGTTTACAGCTACTAAAGCCTTACAATCATAACTTCTAATCCACTCCGCGATAGCCTCATCAGCAACCGTCAAACCTTGCTGACCATCAACAATAATTAAAGCAATTGCTGCTTCTGTAAGTGCAAGTTCGGCCTGTTGTCTTATCTCTGGTAAAAACTCACTTTCATCATTAAAAACCAGCCCTCCCGTATCAACCACAGTAAATTCTCTATCGGCCCAAAACCCTTCCTGATAACTGCGATCTCTAGTGACTCCAGGCTGATCATGAACTATCGCGTCTCGACTACGGCATAGTCTATTGACCAGAGTAGATTTACCAACATTTGGACGACCAATAATGGCTACAATAGGTCGCGCCATTTTATCTAAGCGAATTTAGTAATTATCTTATTAAAAGAATGTAAATAAAAGCAATTAAGCCTACTTTATATTTAATCAAGCACAAAAGTTCAGACCAATTAATTAGCTAGCAAAAGCCAAATTAAATGCCAAGGGTTATTCAATTAGAGGGTCTCCAGGGTGACCTGCCAATGGATTAAGCGGCTTTTTAAGCAAAGTCGGGAGATTTCCAGATTCCGGCAATTTCTCCCCTCTGATTAATCCCCATGATAAAAGCCAATTCACAGCAGTAGCTCTTCTGGTTCTTCGTGGGAAAAGTTCATTAATGGAATAACCCTCAAAATCTAAACATTCTTTCAAACTTTGCTTATATTTTTTGGGGATTGATCTAGTTAAATGAACTGAAGCATCTCTCCGAGCAATTACTTGAGGTGCCTGTTGATACTTTTCAACCCAATAAGCAGGAGTGGTCGGACTAGCATAATAAAGGCTACAGCCACCTTCTTTGAGAATGTATCCCAACCTTTCCCATATCAACTGACATACAAAGTTGTCACTGATGTGATCATAGAGAATTTCAATGCATAGTTTTTTACTTAGTGACCAATAAGTCTTCATAGGATCTAAATATAAAATAACCTGATAATCCTTAGCTAGATTATAGGAAGAAAAAATTTAAAATACTCAATTGATTTTAAACTGCTAATTAAGGAAACAAACAAAATATTTTCTATGATTTCAAAAAGTTTTTTCTCTTCTTATAATTAACAATGAGAAGTATGATGAAACCTCAAAATCAACTTGGCTTGCAATAGTTATCTTCTCATCAAGGAAACCAATTCTTTCTACAACCAGTGTACTCTCTAATAATTTTTCTTCCTCGAGTATTGTTTTTACCCATTCCCACTTCTTCCCCAATTTTAACAGTACAAGTGACGAATTAGAAAGATCTATTTTAGCTAACATTTGTCTAAAATCTTGATTATATTTTGGAACAGTGCGAACTATTAGTGATTCATCTTTTAAAGCCAAGGGCCATTTGAAAAATGCTGCTCCTGCAGAAAAAGAAGTAACACCAGGTATTACTTTCAATGGCACATGTGGATAGTTTCTTTTGATTTCCATCATAATATAAGCACTTGTTGCATACAAAGAAGGATCCCCTAAACATAATAAAACTACTTTTTCCCCATCTGTAACTGCTTTTACTAACTGCTCACTTCCTTCTTTCCATGATTTTTTAAGTATGTCTTCTTCTTTAACCATTGGGAACAAGATTGGCAAGCATTTCTTATGTTTTATTAGATTAGAAACCACCTCTCTTGCAATACTTCTACCCTCAAGCCGCGCAACTGGAAAAGCAACTAAACTTGATCGCTTAATTGCATCAACAGCCGCAAAGGTTAAAAGAGAAGGGTCACCTGGCCCAATGCCTACAAATGTTAAAGATGGTACTTGGCTATGCCTTCTTACTTTAAAGAATAACGTAGAAAAAAACTTATTTAAAAATCGAAAAAAGATCATCTTAGATTCTGCCTGAGTAAATACTTATTTAGTTAAAAACTTACTCTCAGCTATGCATTCTTGGCTCATAATGTAATTCTGAAAGGATCGATGATTCCAGGAACGCTAGCTCATTTAATCTAGAAATAATTTCTGATCGGTCAAAGCGTTGTTCAGCTAGAGAGAAATACAAGCCAAAATGCCTAGCTTCACTTTTTAGTAATTCTCCATATAAGTTTTTCAATTCATCATCAGGACTAAATTTTGCAAGCAAACTCATACGTTCATGACTTCTTGCTTCAATTAATCCAGCAACAAGAAAACTATCAAGCATCCTTAAAGGCTCTTCTTTTCTAATCCTTTTCATTAATAACCCGCCATAAGGAGGTGCTGCTAAAGGCTCTAGATATCTACCTCTTGAATGCAAAATACCAATTACTTTTTCAAAATGTTCCAATTCTTCTCTTGCCAAGGGGCTTAAGACTTCTGCTAATCCTGGTTCGGATAAATAACGAAACATAAGCTGAATAGCAAAACCAGCAGCTTTTCTCTCGCAATTAGCATGGTCGATAAGAATTTCAATAGGGTTTGCAATTGCTTGCTTTATCCAGCTTTGACTCGTAGAACTCTTCAACCACGTAATCTTTCTCGGAGTGGTTATTTTTTTTTGTAATTTATACATTTCTAATTCTTATTTTTATTCTTATTCAAAAATGCTAAAGCTCCTTCTAAAGCAAGCTCATAACTCATACCCCCAAATCCACATATAATTCCAATTGCACTATCAGCAAGTAAAGACTTCTGCCGAAACCCTTCTCTTGCATAGGTATTACTTAGATGTAATTCCACATAAGGAATTTGTGCCCCCAATAAAGCGTCTCTTATTGCAACAGAAGTATGAGTATAAGCTCCAGCATTTATCAAAATTGCATCAACATTTGCAATTGATTGTTGAATTCGGTCAACGATCTGACCTTCTGAATTACTTTGAAAACTCTGAAGGGTTACTCCATGACTGATAGCCTTCTTCGTCAATGCTTCTTCAATGGTTTCCAAAGTCTCTAAGCCATAAATAGAAGGTTCTCGCTTGCCAAGCAGATTAAGATTTGGACCGTTAATCAATAATAAGTTCATCCTTCTTTAAAAGCCATTGCCTCTCTAAATCGTATCTATGTTCACTAAAAAACGCCCAACATATTCGAGATTTTACGACGCTTTAACTGTTAAGGTCATTTTGTGGTTAGAGGGTCGGTGCCCGAGTGGTTAATGGGGGCGGACTGTAAATCCGCTGGCTCTGCCTACGTTGGTTCAAATCCAACCCGGCCCACCTTCCACAAGCCCTTGTAGCTCAGCGGTAGAGCACTCCCTTGGTAAGGGAGAGGTCTCGGGTTCAAGTCCCGACGAGGGCACTGTCCTCAACCTCTTCCAAGAGAATTAGTCTCAGGCACTAGGAGTTGTTGATATCTAAAAGTGGATATCCATTTTTATGTCCACTTTTGCTAAATGACTGCTAATTCTGGATTGGCGCATCTTTTCTGATGCATCAAGACAATGGCAACGATCCGCAAAGGTGGAAAAGATTGGCAAGCTTTAACCCGAAAGAAAAATCACATCGGTGCAAGATCCAAAACATTTGGAAATAAAGCTCAAGCAGAGCTCTGGGGTCAAGCTGTTAAACAGTCAATAAGAGCTCCAGGCTCACTTGATCAACCGCCACCTCAAACTCTTAAAGAAGCCATTGATGCTTATATCAATGGACCTCTCCAACAACATCGCAGTGGTCATAACGAACAATATCCCTTAAAGGCAATGGCCAATCATTGGATGGAAGGAGTTCGTCTGCAGGAGCTTTCCATCAGGCATTTTGCTCTTTGGAGAGACCAACGACTTCTAACAGTCAAAGCCAATACAGTGATGAGAGAACTCAGAATCCTCAGAGTTCTTTTGGACTGGGCTAAAGTCGAACTTGGATGTGATCTAAAACACAATCCAGCTAGAGAATTAAAAGTTAGAGGAGCTAGTGATGCCAGATTCCCTTTCATCACCACTTTTCAAAAGAAGAAATTGCTTCTTGAATTAGATCAAGCGAAGAATCCTAATCACAAACGACTCAGTATTTTTAGGACTAGCCAGAGCAAGAGATATTTAACAAATTGATTACTAAACTAATAAATCTAGATTACTTAATTCCTCCTAAAATACCAACCTTAAAAAGAAATTATTCGAAAGCAATAGAGTTAATACAACTTCAAGATTAAAGCCCTTCAGACAATTTTTATACGTCCAAATAATTAATATCTTACAAAGGGTAAATACGAATAATCACAATAAGATGTAAACAACCTGAGTATGTCATATTTATCACCAATCTCTAGAAAGGGTATTACTTCAGAGGACTAAATAAGGGTAAATATGTAATTTAATTTGCAATCTCAATTGAAATAAATAATAGCATATTTAACTTATCAAGATATACTTACCAAATCCCAAGCCTTAAAAATGTATTCTAATAGGCATATAACTAATCTTCCTATATGAATCAGTAGATTATGGAGTCTACAATTCATTTGGAGCAGGATCTAATAATTTGAGGGACTCTATTCACGAAGATGCAAGTATGTATGAATTAGGCATAGCTAACACTCATAATGATAAATATTAGATTGCACCTCTAATGTCTATGTTTTAAATTAAAAAGTAGGGGCAAAAGGATTTACTAAGTGCAATCAATCACATTTATAGAAAAAGTCTCCATAAAGAAAGTAATATTTACATGAAATAAAGGTTAATTCTTTAATTGATTAAGCAAAAGAATCTTAGATGCTATAAAAGTAGGTGTTAAGACTCACTTGATTCATTATTTATATGCTGCATATTTTGTTTAATTACTTCTATTTGAATGACTTCAAAAGCCTTTGATGCTTTCATTGAGGATTGTTTTCTAAACAATGACCCTATTTGCGACTTAAGAAGAGAGGACTCACTTGAACTGGATCGTTATGCTTCTAAGTTGCTTGCAGAGATGATCTCAACTCAAGATAAGGCGTGATCTCTAAATCTCTATAATTTAAAACTCCTTCTAAAATTATTACTTTTAAAAGCTAGGGTAAGGATTAAAATTTTTGTCTTTTAATTAATATGGATTGTTCTAACTATTTTATTTATGAATAAAATAGTCGTACTTGAAAAGTTAACATGCTAAGCATAAAAGGCATAAGATCTTACGAGGTGGCTTTGAAGGAACTGCGATTCAAAATTATTAGCCAAAATCAAAATACACAGCGTATTGTAAAATGATTACTGAAATAAGTGCCTAACTTAACGCAAGTACAAAGAATGGTAACTAAAAAAAACATCAGAATAATTGGATTATCCTGTTATTATCATGATAGTGCAGCAACCCTAGTGGTTGATGGTCAAATAATTGCCGCTGTCCAAGAAGAAAGGTTTACTCGTAAAAAGCATGACTCTAATTTTCCAAAGCAAGCCCTTCATTATTGCTTAGAAAATAATAATTTAACACTGAAAGATATTGATTACGTTATTTATTATGAAAAACCATTATTGACTTTCGAACGTCTTTTAGAAACATATTTAGGAACAGCACCTAGAGGAGGGAGATCATTCATAGCTGCTATGCAAGTATGGTTAAAAGAAAAGCTCTTCTTAAAATCACAAATCAAAAATAGCTTAAAAGATATACAACAAGAACTAACTGGCAATGCTAGAAAAGCAATCAATTTACCCAAACTTCTTTTTTCACAACATCATCTCTCTCACGCAGCGTCTGCATTTTATCCTAGTCCATTTGAAGAGGCTGCAATCTTATGCATGGATGGGGTAGGCGAATGGGCCACTACAAGCGCATGGATAGGCAAAGGAAATAAAATCAAACCTCTTTGGGAAATAAGTTTTCCTCATTCACTAGGTCTTCTATATTCAGCTTTTACTTATTATTGTGGCTTTAAAGTTAACTCAGGTGAATATAAATTAATGGGATTAGCTCCCTATGGTCAACCAAAGTATGTTGATCTAATTAAAAAATATTTAATCGATATTAAACCTGATGGCACATTCAGGCTAGATATGAGTTATTTCAAATATCATCGTGGTTTTCGTATGACAGGGAAAAAGTTTAATAAATTATTTGGTCAGCCTCCAAGAAAAAGCGAAGCGGCATTAACTCAATTCCATATGGATTTAGCTGCGTCAATTCAAGTCGTAACAGAAGAAATTACACTGTTATTAGGAAAGTCAATAAAAGAAGAAACAGGTCTTGATAACCTATGCCTAGCAGGAGGTGTTGCATTAAATTGTGTCTCTAATGGTAAATTGCACCAACAAAAAATATTTAAGAACATATGGATTCAACCTGCAGCAGGCGATGCAGGTACATCTCTAGGTGCAGCACTCTTAGCTTTTTATCAATATTGCCAAAATGAACGCCATCCAACAGAAAATGATTCTATGAAAGGAAGCTATTTAGGTCCAAGTTTTTCTAATAAGTTTATTAAGTCTTATCTAAATAATATTAATGCTCCATATAAATCTAAAAAAGACGAAGAACTCTTTAAAGAATTAGCTAAATTAATAAAAGATGGGAAGGTAATTGGTTTATTTAATGGTCCAATGGAATTTGGGCCAAGAGCTCTTGGTGCTCGATCAATAATTGGAGATCCTAGAAACTTAAAGATGCAAAGTATAATGAATTTAAAAATTAAATACCGTGAAAGTTTTAGACCATTCGCGCCATCAATTTTAGAAGAGGATCTCTCAACCCAGTTTAACCTAGATTGCAAAAGTCCTTATATGCTTTTAGTCGCACAAATTAAAAGTGAATTATGTAAGTCAATAACATCTGAAGAAGAAAGTCTTTTTGGAATTGACAAGTTGAACGTAGCTAGATCTACGCTTCCTGCAATTACTCATGTTGATTACTCTGCAAGGATTCAAACAGTAAGTAAAGACACAAACCCTCGTTTCTATAATATTATTCAAGCCTTTAAGGAAGAGACTGGATGCCCAACATTAATTAATACCTCATTTAATGTTAGAGGAGAACCTATTGTATGCACTCCACAAGATGCTTATAGATGTTTCATGAGAACAGAAATGGATGTATTAGTTCTAGAAAATCAAATTCTTTTTAAAAGTGATCAACCAAAGAGTGAAGAAAATGAAACTTGGATGCAAGAGTTTGAATTAGACTAATGAATCAAAAGCCTTCTAAAAAACAATTAAGAGATTTTGGCTATTTAATTGCTATAGCCTTTCCATTGATCTTAGGATGGTTAATTCCTTTAATAACAGGTCATCATTTTCGCATTTGGACTCTTTGGGTAAGCCTTCCTAGTCTTTTTCTTGCAATAATCTCTCCTGCTTCTCTTAGCAAACCTTATAAAGCATGGATTTTTATAGGGGATTTACTTGGATGGATAAATAGTAGAATTATTCTAGGTCTAGTATTTATAATTGTTTTACAGCCAATTTCATTTTTAATGAGGTTATTCGGATATGATCCTTTAAGGTTGAAAAGCTTAAAGCTTGATACTTACAGAGAAAGTGTTAAAAATGGGACAATTGATCTAACTCGTATTTTTTGATAAATGGAAGCTTTTCTTGATCTAGTTAAAGATATTTGGGATTTCCTAAGAATTAGGAAAAAATATTGGCTGGCCCCATTAATAATTACATTAGTTGCAATGGGAGCTCTTATTATCATCACACAAGGGTCAGTAATTGCACCATTTATTTATACAATATTCTAAAATTAGTTGAGTTTTCTTTTCTTATTAAACTTCATATTAAATAATCCTAAACATATTATAGTTAAGAATGAAATCAGGAATATTAAAAGGTAAGGCCCATCCAAAGAGCTAATTTCACCATTTAAAATTTGTCTTAGACTTACATCTTGAATTTTTTGAATTGTATATCCACCGGCAACGAAAGGAGCATCTGAAATTAATATACTTAAAATTAATGCAGGCATAAATTTTTTCCAAGAGATTTTAGTTAACCCAATTGCATAGCAAACAAAATCAAAGAATTGAGTCATCAAAAGTCCAGTCATTAAGAAAAAATTATCTTCTAAATAATTTTTACTAATTCTTTCTACTCTATTCATTTGGGTAGATCCTAATAGTTTTTTTACAAATCCTCTACCTAATCTTCTTGACAAGATAAATGAAATAGAGCATGCAAGAAAATCTGCAAAGAATATTATTATTAACCCTGTTTTAATTCCATATATATATCCTGCTATGACAGAGCAATATGTACCTGGAAGTATTGGAATTAATATACTAAGAGACCTTAAAGTGAATATTAATATTGCTGTGGAAAAGGCAAAGCTTCCTATTCTATTGTAATTAGATTCAAAAGCATTAATTACAAATTTTATATCAAAATTCTGATAGGCAATAAATAGGAATAGGACAATAAAAAGAAGCGTTAAAAACTTGTATATGATTTTATTGTAATATTTTTGTGTCATCAAAAAAGCTTTTAATTTCTAATTGTCCATTTTTTATTCGCACCAGTCAACTTTTTTGATAATAATACTTTAAGTGCTATAACATAACTTGATCTCACACTAAATACATTACTTTGTTTTCAGATTGATAAAATTTAATGCTTTGGCCTTTAGTAATGTAATCCTTAGCAAGCTTTATAGCACCTGAGAGATAAGTTCACACTCCATCAAAGAAAATTTATAGTACATAAAAAGCCTTCAAAGCTATGCAAAATTAATAACAAGCCAAATATCCTTTTATATTCAGAACCTCAATCTCTATGAATAGTATTGTGATTTTCTAAAAATATCTAAGTAGGTATCTAACAAAGCTAGGTTTTTTTAGGAGAAACTTCTCTTACAATGAAAGTGAATTAATAATATCAAAGTAAAAAGTTGCCTGATTCTTTTGATTTGATAGTAGTCGGAGGAGGTGCCGCAGGTTATATGGGGGCTATTACAGCCGCAGAAGAAGGAGTATCTTCTATACTTATATTAGAAGCGACTTCTAAAGCACTTGAAAAAGTTCGAATAAGTGGAGGAGGGAGATGTAATGTTACTCATGCTTGTTGGGAACCAAACGACTTAATATCTAATTACCCTCGAGGAGGGACTCCATTAAAAGGAATATTCAGTCATTTTGCAACAGGAGATGCATGGGACTGGTTTACAACTAGAGGCCTAGAGTTAGTTTCAGAAAAGGATGGAAGAGTCTTCCCAAAATCAAATTCATCTAAAGAAGTGGTTAGCTGCCTACAAAATGCAGCAAAAGAAATTGGTATAGTTTGTCTTACACAAAATCCTGTTGAAACGATTAATAATCTTGGGTCTAAGGGGTTTGAAGTTAAAAGCAAAGGTGGCCATTTCTTTTTCTCAAAAGCAATTTTACTAACAACTGGAGGAAGCCCTAGTGGGAAAAAAATTGCTAATAACTTAGGGCATAAAACTGTCCCTTCAGTACCTTCTCTATTTACACTAAAATTAGATTATAAGTGGCTAAGAAGTTGCTCTGGAATCTCAATAGAAAAAGTAAATTTAAAAGTTGATACAGGTGATAATACTCTTTCTGAAAAAGGAACAGTTTTAATAACTCATTGGGGGCTAAGTGGTCCTGCTATATTAAAGCTAAGTGCTTATGCAGCTCGGAGCCTAAATAACAACGGGTACAAAGCAAAATTACTTATAAACTGGCTAGATAGTGATATAAATGATATTAAATCATTATGCTCGCTCTATAGGAAAAGCTATGCTGATAAAAAACTTATTAGCTTTTACCCATTCAAAAAATTACCAAAAAGACTTTGGTTAAATCTATTAGAGAGTGTCGAAATAAATCCTCATATGAATTGGTCCAGTCTTTCTATTTCGCATGAGAATATAATATCAAAAATCTTAACTCAACAAGAGCTATTAGTTGTTGGCAAAGGACCTTTTGGAGAAGAGTTTGTAACTGCTGGAGGAATTATTTTAGACGATTTAAAATTAAATTTAATGGAAAGTAGAATATGCAATGGTTTATACTTTGCTGGTGAAATATTAAATATTGATGGAATTACTGGAGGGTTTAATTTTCAGCATTGCTGGACAAGTGGTTGGATTGCAGGAAAAGCTATTGCAAAATATTTAAAACCATGATGTTTACAAACTTCATGCTCTTTTTTGATTATATGTTAACGAATAAGTGTCGGCAACAACATATTAATTAATAATAAAGAATATTGATTAATAAGCTTGCTTCTTGTCTAAGATAAATTTTTAGCACCCATAATCTGCATATGGATTATCAATATTTAATTGCTCTAGCTTTAATTGAGCAGGGTACAAAAAGGTTAATGCCGCTTGGGGGTAAATCATCAACAGAAACACTTTCCAATTCTGAATTAGATAAAGAGATGGGAGAAGATTTGGTAAAGCAATTACTGATGAGGGTCTTTCAAACTAGTGAGGAACTTGCTATTAAAAGGTCTTATGGAGATAAAAGTTTGATTTTAATTAAAATAAAAATGGAGTTAATGCAAGAAGAAATTCCTAAAATAAAGGCAAGGTGGTTGGCATCAGGTAACAGTGAAAAGTTTATCTCTGAGTTAAAGGACGTATCAACAGCTATATGGAATGTTATATATACAAAGGGTAAAGGCATATCATTTTTAAAACTTAAATAACATAATAAATGCTGTTTAAATATAGATACAGACTAAAAAAATACCCTACAGTAGTCACTGGAATAGAATGAAACCTTACAGCAAGTATTGTTTTTTTATAACAACTGTTAATCCCCAAGCAAAGCTATAGTGTAAATAAGAAAATAATTATTAAAAACCTTAGTAACCACTATTTCTCAATCTTTTAAATCATTGCAAGAGCAAAAGTTTACAATTGAAGATCTACGAAAGATCGTTTCATCAGGAGAAACAAGATCTGAGTCCTGGCGAAGGCTCCAATTAAAACGGCTAAGTAATCTCCTTAATCAAAACCAAAATGCAATATTAAAGGCTTTATATGCCGATCTTCAAAAGCCTCAAACAGAAGCATTTTTTGAAATTTTGGCACTCAAACAAGAACTTAAGGTTTGCCAACAAAAGCTATCGAAATGGATGAAACCTAAATCGATAGAAGTTCCTCTTTGGCTAAAACCTGGAAAAGCTTATGTTATTAACGAACCGTTGGGGTGTGTTCTTGTAATAGGGGCTTGGAATTATCCGTTTATGCTTTCCTTGCATCCTCTTATATCTGCACTAGCTGCAGGTAATACTGCTGTTTTAAAACCATCAGAATATGCGCCAGCAACTTCAGGTCTTATAGAAAAGCTTATTAGTCAGACTTTTCCTAATAATGTAGTAAGAGTTTTACAAGGCGACGAACATTTCAGCGAGAAACTTTTATCTCATAACTTTGATCATATTTTCTTTACAGGTGGTACCGAAACAGGTCGAAAAATAATGGCAGCAGCAGCAAAAACGCTTACACCTATCACTCTTGAGCTTGGAGGCAAAAATCCAGCCGTAGTATTAGAAGGTGCCGATATAAATACAACTGCAAAAAGGCTTGTATGGGGAAAAAGTCTCAATGCTGGACAAACATGTTTAGCACCCAATCATCTTTTCGTTCAAAGAGAGATAAGAACGCAATTAATTGAAAAGCTAAAATTCTATATTAATAGTTTTTATGGTGAAAATCCTAATAATTCTGATAACATTGCAAGTATAAATAAAAGGCAGTTTAAGAGAGTTATTGATTTAATAAATAATGCAAAGGCAAAAAATCAAATTCTTCATGGAGGAGAAGTAAATCTTAATGAGAGAAAAGTTTCCCCTACAATAATTAGTTTAAATGATAGTGACGATTCCTTTATTAAAGAAGAAATTTTCGGTCCTATCCTTCCTATTTGGGATATTCAAAATATTGATCACGCAATTAACTTAATAAGGGAACAAAGCAAGCCTCTTTCTATTTATATGTTTGGAGGAAGTAATCAAGATAAGGAAAAATTACTTAGAATGACAAGTTCAGGCGGTGTTTGTTTTAATGATGTAATCATGCATGCTGGCATACCAGAGTTGCCTTTTGGAGGTGTAGGAGATAGCGGAACAGGGAGATATCATGGCCAAGCTGGTTTTGAAACATTTTCACATCAAAAGTCTGTTTTAGATAGACCATTCTGGTTAGACCTTAAATTCCGTTATCCGCCATATAATATTGATATTTCCTTCTTGAATCGAATAATGAGATAGCAAAGAAATGGTTATCTTCTTAAATATGAATAAAGATTCATAGCATGTTTAAGAAATAGAGGTATCTTTTGATTGATTGATTAACACTATGAAGAAAAAAGGTTTTCTTCTAATGGCATTATTTTTTATCATGCCATTAACTTCTAAAGCTAATGAAGTTGTTATTAAAGAAGGAGATACCTTGTCCAAAATAGCCGACGAATACAATGTTTCCGTTAGAGCAATAATGGACGCAAATGGTATTTACAATGCAGATACTATATTAGATGGGCAAAGGATTAAGCTTCCAATAAACTCTCAAGCTAAAGAAAAAGTTGTGTCCTACAAGACTCATACGATTGAAGCTGGTCAAACTATAAATAATATTGCAAAAATATATAGAGTAGATCCCTTAGATATAATTAAATTAAATAATATTAAAAATCCTAATTTAATTTCTATTGGAGAGGTAATTAATTTACCAAATGAGGCTATAAATATTAATATACCTACTGAAAATAAATCTGATTTTCATATTGTTTTAAAGGGTGATACTTTATCAAGTATTTCTAATCTATATAATATTTCTTTAGAAGAAATAATTAAAGCAAATAAAATAATTAACCCAAATAGTCTTAGGGTTGGCTCAAGAATCACTCTAAATTCAAATTATCAAGATAAATATAATCAAAGGAGCCTTGATGTTAAAGATCCCAAATCCAACCTAATTGAATGGAATGATTTTGGCCCATTAAAAATAAATTGGTCTGGCTGGAAAAAAGTTAATGGAAGTTTTGTCACACCAGCAATTCATAAAAATGGAAAGCCTTTATTTGTAGCTATTCATTGTCCTACAAGTAAAATAAATTGGCGGCCCCCCAATGGCAAATGGAGTGAATGGCTAACTCCAAATAATGATTTTGAATTTAACTTATTAGATGCAATTTGTGAAAACTCAATTTAAAATGAAGGCTAAATTATTTAGTTATTAATTGACATTGACGGGGGGTCTAATTGATCAGCTGGTTCTTCAACTATTTGCAATCTTATTTTGCCACCTCCACCAATCTCACCCAGAGGTACCTTCATGGTTGAGCCACTAAGTGATTGGAGCGCATTAAGGACTTCTCTGAGATAAGGAGTACTGCTACCACTTTCAAGATAAATTTTTTCATTTAAGATTCCCAATTTTCTCCAAGATGTATGCAGCCTTAAAACAGAAGCCTCAATATTTTTAGCTTGTACCAAAGCATCTGATAAAAAACCTAAAACTTCTATTCTTTGCGCTTCTTGTGTTGCTTTATCTAAGTTTAAATTAGCCTTCTGCAGAACCCTTAATGACAAAAAGGCCTCATTTGATTTTCCCATCCATCTAGCGGTACTAGTAATTTCTTTAATTGAATCTATATCTGGGGAATCTATTAAAGCCTGACGAAAATCTTCTTGCAAAATTTCTGGCAGCTTGGACAGCTCTTTTGCTAAAGGAGCAACAATTTTAGGTGGAAGTAAATTCTCCTGTGTTTTCTGACGAATCTCTTCTGGCAATAAGGGACTAGTTACTGATGTAAATTCATCTGAAAGACGACGTACCGCCTTTCTTGTTATTTCGTCGCCTTTATTAGCTGCTTCAGCAATCATTTGCTGCACTTCAGGAGAAGACTGAGCTGTTTCTATAAAAGATCTTCTTGAAAAATTATTTACACTTTTCTCATCTAAGACTCCACCAACAATTAATTCATCTGCTGAATCCGCCAATTGAATAAGAGCATATGCTCTTGTTTTACTAATATCCATTTCTCTAAGCCATTGCAAAAAACCTGCCCCTCTTCCATCGCCTCCACGTTTTTCTCTATCACGAACCACTCGTAAAATTTTACCTCTCCAAATATCTGTATGAAGATCAAATTTTTCACAAACTGACCAAGCCTGTTGAAGTCGATCTAAAAATTCAATTCCATTTAGATCATCCTTCTCTGGATCTGGCAAATCCAGCTGCAATATTGAAGGGTCAGGGTTGAGTACTGTTTCCACAAAAACCTAAAGTTAAACACATGATTTAACAGACAAAACCAAAAGGGACGACATTCTGTGACGTTAGAACGAAATTGAACTTATCCCACGATAGTCTTATTATTGCATTAACAGCATAAAGAAAATGTCTATCTCAAGAGGTGACATGGTCAGAGTCAAAAGACCTGAATCATATTGGTACAACGAAATAGGCAAAGTTGCATCCGTTGATACTTCTGGAATCAAATATCCAGTAGTAGTTCGCTTTGAAAAAGTCAACTATGCTGCCTTTAGTGGAGTGGATGGTGGCAATAATACTAATAATTTTGCAGAAAACGAACTAGAATCTATTGCCTGAATTACCTGAAGTTGAGACAGTTCGCAAAGGACTAGAAAGTCGTTTAAAAGATTTTCTTATCGTAGAGTTAGAAGTATTAAGTGAAAGATCTATAGCAAGTTTTGGCGGATCTACTAAGTTCCTCCAAAATATGAAGGGAGTAATTATAGGTGAATGGACCAGAAGAGGAAAATATTTAATAGCTGCTTTAAAGAAAGGAAAGAGAAAAGAGTTTGCTGGATGGTTAGTTGTACATTTAAGAATGACAGGACATTTTCAATGGTTCCAAAAGAAAACAACTAGTTGTGCACATACAAGAGTTCGATTTTGGAATGATAAAGGTCAAGAGATTAGGTTTGTGGATACTCGAAACTTTGGTCAAATGTGGTGGATCTCCTCTAAATATCATCCAGAAGACAAAATTAATGGTCTCAAAACTTTAGGTCCAGAGCCATTTAGCAAAGAGTTTAATCCTTCATACCTATCACTATCTCTACAAAATAGAAAAAGAAGTATTAAGGCATCATTACTAGATCAATCTATAGTTGCTGGAACAGGAAACATTTATGCAGATGAAAGCCTTTTTGAAGCTGGGATAATTCCTACAAAAGAATCTAGAACCCTAAATAACATTGAAGTCAAAAAACTATGTGAAAGCCTTATTAAAGTTTTAAAAAAAAGTATTGGTAAAGGAGGCACAACTTTTAGTGATTTCAGAGATATAGAAGGTATTACTGGGAAATATGGAGGAGAAGCCTGGGTTTATAAAAGATTCAATAAACCATGTAGAAAGTGTGGTGAGAGAATCCAAAAAGAAAAAATTGCTGGAAGAGGCACTCATTGGTGTCCAAAATGCCAAAAATAAAACCCTCCTATGCAGAAGGGTTTTATTAGTTATTTTTTTTACTAATAAATTTTGAAAAGTGTTTTACCTGGCATTGAGCTATTTTCTCAGGGGGCTGCCCCCCAAATATCGTCGCCGCTGATGCGTTTCACGACCGAGTTCGGGATGGATCGGAGTGGGTCCACATCGCGATGAACACCAGGAAAACATTTTTCATTTTCAAGGAATGAACCTTGAGAACTGCATAGAATATTACTTTCTAATTAAAAGAAATCAGGAAAGAAGTAAAGGTTAATTCAATTGTTAAATGAAGAAGTAGGTCAAGCCCTCGGTCTATTAGTACTCCTCCGCTGCACCTGTTACCAGGCTTCCACGTAGAGCCTATCAACGGGTGTTCTTCCCGTGACCTTACTGGCTTATGCCATGGGAATACTCATCTTGAGGTGGGCTTCCCACTTAGATGCTTTCAGCGGTTATCCACTCCGCACATGGCTACCCAGCGTTTACCGTTGGCACGATAACTGGTACACCAGAGGTGCGTTCCTCCCGGTCCTCTCGTACTAGGGAGAAATCCTCTCAATATTCCTGCGCGTACACCGGATATGGACCGAACTGTCTCACGACGTTCTGAACCCAGCTCGCGTACCGCTTTAATGGGCGAACAGCCCAACCCTTGGGACCGACTTCAGCCCCAGGTTGCGATGAGCCGACATCGAGGTGCCAAACCTCCCCGTCGATGTGAACTCTTGGGGGAGATCAGCCTGTTATCCCTAGAGTAACTTTTATCCGTTGAGCGACGGCCCTTCCACTCAGAACCGTCGGATCACTAAAACCGACTTTCGTCCCTGTTCGACTTGTAGGTCTCACAGTCAAGCTCCCTTCTGCTTTTGCACTCAGCGACTGATTTCCAACCAGCCTGAGGGAACCTTTGTGCGCCTCCGTTACCTTTTAGGAGGCGACCGCCCCAGTCAAACTGCCCAGCAGATACTGTCCGCTTCCCGGATAACGGGTAAGCGTTAGAACCCTAGCTCTAAAAGAGTGGTATCTCACCATTGACTCAGTAGCACCCACAAGCACTACTTCAAAGTCTCCCACCTATCCTGCGCATTCAGAGCCCGAGACCAATATCAACCTACAGTAAAGCTTCATAGGGTCTTTCTGTCCGGGTGTACGTAGTCCGCATCTTCACAGACAATTCTATTTCGCCGAGCCTCTCTCCGAGACAGCGCCCAAATCGTTACGCCTTTCGTGCGGGTCGGAACTTACCCGACAAGGAATTTCGCTACCTTAGGACCGTTATAGTTACGGCCGCCGTTCACCGGGGCTTCAGTCGCTAGCTTCGCTTACGCTAACCGGCTTCCTTAACCTTCCGGCACTGGGCAGGCGTCAGCCCCCATACATCGTCTTGCGACTTAGCGGAGACCTGTGTTTTTGGTAAACAGTCGCTTGGGCCTCTTCACTGCGGCCAGCTCTCGCTGGCACCCCTTCTCCCGAAGTTACGGGGCCATTTTGCCGAGTTCCTTAGAGAGAGTTATCTCGCGCCCCTCGGTATTCTCTACCACCCCACCTGTGTCGGTTTCGGGTACAGGCAATTATGCCTTAGCGGGTATAGGGCTTTTCTTGGAAGCATGACATCACCAACTTCGTTGCCGTAGCAACTCGTACTCACGCCTTAGCTCAGAACGTTTTCTCCGTTCCTCAAAGCCTTGAACGCTTGAACCAGTAACCAACATCTGGCTTGGCTAGCCTTCTCCGTCCCCCTTCCCAAAACATAACTGGTACAGGAATGTTGACCTGTTATCCATCGACTACGCCTTTCGGCCTCGCCTTAGGTCCAGACTAACCCTCCGCGGACGAGCCTGCCGGAGGAACCCTTAGGGTTTCGGGGCATGGGATTCTCACCCATGTTTTCGCTACTCAAGCCGACATTCTCACTTCAATGCAGTCCACGCCCGCTTACGCTAACGCTTCACCCCACATAGAACGCTCCCCTACCATTTACAAGTAAATCCGCAGCTTCGGTACAACACTTAGCCCCGTTCATTTTCGGCGCAGGATCGCTCGACCAGTGAGCTATTACGCACTCCTTTGAGGATGGCTGCTTCTAAGCAAACCTCCTGGTTGTCTAAGCAATCCCACCTCCTTTATCACTTAGTGTTGATTTTGGGACCTTAGCTGGCGGTCTGGGCTGTTTCCCTTTCGAGTGTGGAGCTTATCCCCCACAGTCTGACTGCCTAGTTACACACAGGGTATTCAGAGTTCATCTCTATTTGGTACCGCTCTCGCAGCCCGCACAGAAATGGTGGCTTTACCCCCCTGCTGGAGCACTAGACGCTACGCCTCAACGTATTTCGGGGAGAACCAGCTAGCTCCTGGTTCGATTGGCATTTCACCCCTAACCACAGCTCATCCGCTGATTTTTCAACATCAGTCGGTTCGGACCTCCACTTGGTATCACCCAAGCTTCATCCTGGCCATGGTTAGATCACCAGGGTTCGGGTCTATAAACACTGACAAACGCCCTATTAAGACTCGCTTTCGCTATGGCTCCACCATTCCCGGTTTAACCCGCCAGTGCCTATAAGTCGCCGGCTCATTCTTCAACAGGCACACGGTCACCCGATAAGTCGGGCTCCCATTGCTTGTAAGCTCACGGTTTCATGTTCTATTTCACTCCCCTCCCGGGGTTCTTTTCACCTTTCCCTCGCGGTACTGTTTCGCTATCGGTCACACAGGAGTACTTAGCCTTACGAGGTGGTCCTCGTAGATTCACACGGAATTCCACGTGCTCCGTGCTACTCGGGATACAGCTAGGCCAACTCCCCTTTCGATTACGGGGCTTTCACCCTCTATGGCGCGCCATTCAAACGCTTCTTCTAGGTTGATTGGTCCACATTGCTGTCCCACAACCCCGATGATCGAAACCATCGGTTTGGGCTGTTCCCCGTTCGCTCGCCGCTACTTAGGGAGTCGTTTTTACTTTCCTTTCCTCCAGCTACTAAGATGTTTCAGTTCGCTGGGTTGGCTCGTTCCAGCCTATATATTCAGCTGGCCGTATTAAGGGTTGCCCCATTCGGAAATTCCCGGATCAAAGCGTGCTTCCAGCTCCCCGAGACTTATCGCAGGTAACCACGTCCTTCATCGCCTCTGTGTGCCAAGGTATCCACCGTGAGCCCTTTGTAGCTTGACCATTAATTCTCGATAATATTTAAAAACCGAGAATTTGCTCTAACTCAAGAATTAAACATAAAATCTATAAATTCAAAATTTTAAACTTATAAATTTCATGCATCTATGAGATGCTTTATTCTTTCCAGACTTAAATCTATGCAGTTGTCAAGGTTCTGCTGAATACAACTGGTATTTATCAAATACCAGTGAGCCCAGCGTCTTATCAGCCTATTTAATTAAATAGAGGAATGATAGGAAGCTAGGGTCAATTCAGTTGAACAAATTCTAGATCAATCAAAACAAAGTTATCTCCATTAAATCAGTTATCAGGCAGTTGATCAGTGGAGGTAAGCGGACTCGAACCGCTGACATCCTGCTTGCAAAGCAGGCGCTCTACCAACTGAGCTATACCCCCAACAACGAATGGGCCATCCTGGACTTGAACCAGGGACCTCACCCTTATCAGGGGTGCGCTCTAACCGCCTGAGCTAATAGCCCAGGAGAAAGTTTGTTAGGTGTGACCTAGACAAGTTTAGGAACTAAAATTAATAACAAAATAAAAGTGATTAATCATCTTATTTTAGAATCAATCTGAGGTACCGATCGACCTAAGGTGACAGGATTAAGGCCTAAAATAATTATTTAGACATCATAATCAACTATTTGTCTCCCTGTTAGGAGGTGATCCAGCCGCACCTTCCGGTACGGCTACCTTGTTACGACTTCACCCCAGTCATTAGCCCCACCTTCGGCGTCCTCCTCCACAAGGGTTGGAGTAACGACTTCGGGCGTGGCCAACTTCCATGGTGTGACGGGCGGTGTGTACAAGGCCCGGGAACGTATTCACCGCAGTATGCTGACCTGCGATTACTAGCGATTCCTGCTTCACGTAGGCGAGTTGCAGCCTACGATCTGAACTGAGCCACGGTTTATGGGATTTGCTTGCTCTCGCGAGTTTGCTGCCCTTTGTCCGTAGCATTGTAGTACGTGTGTAGCCCAGGATGTAAGGGGCATGATGACTTGACGTCATCCACACCTTCCTCCGGTTTATCACCGGCGGTCTTTCTAGAGTGCCCAACTAAATGCTGGCAACTAAAAACGTGGGTTGCGCTCGTTGCGGGACTTAACCCAACATCTCACGACACGAGCTGACGACAGCCATGCACCACCTGTCACTGCGTTCCCGAAGGCACCCTCAAATTTCTAAGAGGTTCGCAGGATGTCAAATCCTGGTAAGGTTCTTCGCGTTGCATCGAATTAAACCACATACTCCACCGCTTGTGCGGGCCCCCGTCAATTCCTTTGAGTTTCACACTTGCGTGCGTACTCCCCAGGCGGAACACTTAACGCGTTAGCTACGACACCGAGGGGGTCGATTCCCCCGACACCTAGTGTTCATCGTTTACGGCCAGGACTACAGGGGTATCTAATCCCTTTCGCTCCCCTGGCTTTCGTCCATGAGCGTCAGTTATGGCCCAGCAGAGCGCCTTCGCCACTGGTGTTCTTCCCGATATCTACGCATTTCACCGCTACACCGGGAATTCCCTCTGCCCCTACCACACTCAAGCCCAACAGTTTCCACTGCGATGATGGAGTTAAGCTCCACGTTTTTACAGCAGACTTGAAAGGCCGCCTGCGGACGCTTTACGCCCAATAATTCCGGATAACGCTTGCCACTCCCGTATTACCGCGGCTGCTGGCACGGAATTAGCCGTGGCTTATTCCTCAAGTACCGTCATATCTTCTTCCTTGAGAAAAGAGGTTTACAGCCCAGAGGCCTTCATCCCTCACGCGGCGTTGCTCCGTCAGGCTTTCGCCCATTGCGGAAAATTCCCCACTGCTGCCTCCCGTAGGAGTCTGGGCCGTGTCTCAGTCCCAGTGTGGCTGATCATCCTCTCAGACCAGCTACTGATCGAAGCCTTGGTGAGCCTTTACCTCACCAACAAGCTAATCAGACGCGGGCTCATCCTCAGGCGAAATTCATTTCACCTCTCGGCATATGGGGTATTAGCGGTCGTTTCCAACCGTTATCCCCCTCCTGAGGGCAGATTCCCACGCGTTACTCACCCGTCCGCCACTAACCCGAAGGTTCGTTCGACTTGCATGTGTTAAGCACGCCGCCAGCGTTCATCCTGAGCCAGGATCAAACTCTCCGTTGTAGATCAAACCCTATTGCTAAAACCCTAATAAATAAGTGTTTCAACTCTGTCTGACTTGCTTATACCACTAATTTCAACACTGGCGTACTGAAAAAGTAGATTTAGCCACCTTAATTTTTTTAAGGGTTCAAAGAGTGCACTAAGAATATTTTCTTGTGACTTTCCGAGATCTCAGATCCGGTCATTGCCTAAACCTAATATCAATAATTGCATGAGAATGAACGTGAATTCCAGACCCATTTAATTTGCAAAAGGCTTATGCAATTAATTTCTTTTGACGGGACCTCACACTTCTATCGCATTTTCATTCATTTCCGTTCATAAGAACAAAATGAACGCGACAAAAGCGTCAGTTCCTAAACTTTTTAATTGTCCAGGTTCTGCCTTGACTCTTTATCAAAGAGTCTTGGCTTTGTGACCAAGAAGATCACTCTTAGGAACCTACATCAGCAGATGGATTGCTCCACATTTGATGTAAGGGCTTACTAACAAAGGCTGGATAAACCTACCTTGTTAAAAGAGCCTTAAATCAGGTTTTAGCCTAATTCACACCCAGTCCTCAATTTTAGACTACAAACCTCTCTAAAGGCAACATAGAAATATAGAAACAGCATCTAGATGAGATTGTTTTTATTTCCTATGATAGAGACAGCTTGTCATAACAAGCTTTTGGGAATTGCATCAAAACACACATAAATGCCAGAACGATTTAGCCAACAACGCCAAAGAGTGCGTCCTAACTCTAACGAAGAAGCGGTTATCAAAAGAGCTAAGGAACACTTTGAACGTTCTCTAATCAGAATTGATGGTCAGTTAGCAGGAAGTGTGGCAGCTCTTGAACACCCTGCCAATAATGATGCATTGAATTACGGAGAAATTTTTTTAAGGGATAACGTTCCCGTGATGATTTATCTACTCACCCAAAAAAGATATGACATAGTCAAAAAATTCTTAACTGTCTGCCTTGACCTTCAAAGCACTAGTTATCAAACCAGAGGGGTTTTCCCAACAAGCTTTGTTGAAGAAAACAACGAATTAATTGCAGACTATGGGCAAAGATCAATCGGAAGAATTACCTCTGCTGATGCAAGCTTATGGTGGCCAATATTATGTTGGCTTTATGTAAGAAAAAGCAAGGATACAACCTTTGGAATCAGCCAAAAAGTACAACGAGGAATTCAGCTTCTGCTAGATCTTGTTTTGCACCCGACTTTCGAGGGGACCCCTGTTTTATTTGTCCCAGATTGCTCGTTTATGATTGATCGTCCTATGGATGTATGGGGAGCACCTTTAGAAGTAGAAGTTCTTCTTTATGCCTCATTAAGTAGTTGTGTAGAACTAATGGATCTAAGCAGTAAAAATCAAATAAGCAGATTATTAGACCAAAGACTTCTTTTAACAAGGCAATGGGTTCATGATCTGCGCCAATTTCTTCTGAAGCATTACTGGGTAACGAGTAAAACTATGCAAGTCCTAAGAAGAAGACCCACAGAACAATATGGAGAAGATCAACATCAAAACGAATTTAATGTTCAACCTCAGATTGTTCCTTCATGGCTTCAAGATTGGTTGGAAAATAGAGGGGGATATTTAATTGGAAATATTCGAACTGGAAGACCTGATTTCCGTTTTTATAGTCTTGGCAATTCTCTTGCTTGCATGTTTGGTGTCCTCACAGCGCCTCAACAAAGAGCCCTATTTAGATTAGTTCTTCATAATCGAGAACACTTAATGGCCCAAATGCCAATGAGGATATGCCATCCTCCTATGGAAATAGAAGAATGGCAAAATAAAACTGGATCAGACCCTAAAAATTGGCCCTGGAGTTACCACAATGGAGGTCATTGGCCTAGCATTCTTTGGTTTTTTGGTGCGTCAATTCTATTACATGAACAAAGATATCCAAAAGCAGACGTCTTGCTAATGGGGCAAATGCGATCTCTATTAGAAGAATGTTATTGGAGTCATCTCAATCAACTGCCTAGACAAAAATGGGCAGAATATTTTGATGGCCCTACAGGAACATGGGTAGGTCAACAATCAAGAACTTATCAAACATGGACAATTGTTGGATTCTTACTCATGCACCATTTCTTGAAGGTTTCTCCAAAAGACGTATCAATGCTTGATTTAAATAATTAAATCAAAGTAGTCAATTACACTAACGTTAAGGTTTTTTAGAAAAGGCCTAAAGTTAAGGATTTATCAATTGGCAAACAAGCTCCTATGCCTAAATAAATTGTCAAAGCAGTACCGAACAAGAAAAAGCCCATTGCTACAGGTCTCCTAAAAGGATTAGAAAACTTATTTACATTTTCAATAAATGGAATAAGCATTAATCCAAGAGGAATAAGAGTCTGAAGTGCTATTCCCAAAAGTTTATTAGGAACAACTCTAAGGATTTGGAACACAGGATATAGGTACCACTCAGGAAGAATTTCTAAAGGTGTTGCGAAAGGATTAGCCTTATCTCCTAAAAAAGCAGGGTCCAAAACAGCAAGACCTACTACACATGCAATTGTTCCAAGAATGACAACTGGGAAAATATATAAAAGATCATTTGGCCAAGCTGGTTCACCGTAATAATTGTGCCCCATACCTTTGGAAAGTTTTGCTCTCAGCTTTGGATCTGATAAATCTGGTTTTTTAAGAGTGGTCATAACTGAAAAAAATATGTATAAAAAATGATTTAAGAAAATTTGAAATGAGTAAAACCTATTTCAAAATAAAAGAAAATCATAAATCACAATGGTCCTGAGATCCCCTGTTTTCTAATCATAAGAAAGTGCATAAGCATGAAAACAGCAAGCGTCCATGGGAGTACGAATGTATGAAGGCTGTAAAAACGAGTGAGAGTAGTTTGGCCAACACTCTCTCCCCCACGAAGTAATTCGACCATAAAATCTCCAACAACTGGTATTGCAGCGGGAACACCCGAAACAATCTTCACAGCCCAATAACCAACTTGATCCCAAGGAAGAGAATATCCAGTGACACCAAACGCAACAGTAATAACTGCCATAACCACACCCGTTACCCATGTAAGTTCTCTTGGCCTTTTAAACCCTCCTGTTAAATACACCCTAAAAACATGCAAAATAAGCATAAGAACCATCATGGAGGCACTCCAACGATGAACTGATCTAATAAGCCAACCAAAACTGACATCAGTCATCAAATAACTGACTGAGTTATAAGCCTCTGTAACTGTTGGCTTATAGTAAAAAGTCATCGCAAAACCCGTTGCGAATTGAATCAAGAAGCAGACAAGTGTGATTCCTCCAAGACAATAAAAGATGTTTACGTGGGGAGGTACGTATTTTGAAGTGACATCATCAGCAATGTCTTGGATTTCAAGTCGTTCCTGGAACCAGTCGTAGACAGGTGAGGAGTTCGCCATTTATCGAAAAAACTTGATAATTTAATAACAACACTCTACTGAATGTGCCTCATGGTTCGTGTAATTGATTAATCCAATGCTTCCAAATGTAAAAACCTGTTCAAAAATTTTTCGGCAGTTTTTGATTGTCATAATCAGTTTTGGGTTGCTCTTCTCAATATTCTCAGAGCCTGTGCTTGCCCTAAACGATGGGCAGCAACTGGTTTTAGAAACTTGGAATATTGTCAATGAAGGATTTCTTAATCCTCAAAAGTTTGATGAAGTTCAATGGAAACGATTAAGACAACAAGCTCTTGAAAAACCAATTACAACATCTGATGAAGCATATTCTGCAATCGAAACAATGCTTCAGCCTCTAGGAGATCCATATACCAGGCTTTTAAGACCTAATGATTTTCAATCAATGAAAGGAAGCAATATTGGTAGTGAAATTAATGGAGTCGGATTACAACTAGGGGCAAGAAATGAAGACGGTGAAATCATTGTTATATCTCCTTTAGAAGGATCACCTGCATTTGATGCAGAAATAGTTAGTGGATCAATTTTACTTAAAGTAGATGGCGAATCTCCCAAAAGGCTTGGGTTAGAAGCAACAGCATCAAAACTTCGCGGGGAAACAGGCTCAAAAGTTTTAATAGAGATCCAAACACCACAACAAGAAGAAAAGGAAATTGTCCTTGAGAGAAGAAGTGTTGACTTAAGACCAGTTAGAACTCGAAGAATAAGAAATGAAAACCATACGCTTGGATATTTAAGAATCACTCAATTCAGTGAAGCAGTCCCTGAACAAGTGAAAGAAGCTTTGCAAGAACTTTCTGAAAAAGAAGTCGAAGGCATCGTCTTAGATTTACGAAATAATTCAGGAGGGTTAGTCAGCTCTGGTCTTGCAGTAGCTAATGCTTTCTTAAGTGAACAGCCAATTGTAGAAACTAAAAACCGCAATCAAATAAATGATCCTATTCCTTCTAATAAAGAAACTCTTTATGATGGCCCTTTAGTAACTCTAGTAAATGGAGGTACAGCAAGTGCCAGTGAAATACTTGCTGGTGCACTACAAGACAACAAAAGGTCTCTGCTCTTAGGACATAAAACCTTTGGGAAAGGCTTAATCCAAACTCTTACTAACCTTAGTGATGGCAGTGGTCTTGCCGTTACAGTTGCAAGCTATTTAACTCCATCTGGCAGAGACATTCAAAACTTAGGAATTGAACCTGATAGATATCTAGAGATACCGGAACCTCTTAATCCTGGAGGGACAGAAGATAGATGGTTGCAAGATGCTGAGCTTTTTATGGAAGCCAATCTTGATCTGCAAAGCATTGAAGAAAATCAAACAGAGAAATCTGAAAATACCGAGCCAATTGATTCGGAACTATCTGATTTATAAAATTTAATGGCATCAAGGACTTATTACGACCCTCTACACAAGGGGATAACGCTCGATGAGAAAATCCCGGAAGAAGCAATGGTTATAAATTTGATTGATTCAGAGCCATTCCAAAGACTTAGAAGAATAAAGCAACTTGGTCCAGCCTCGTTAACTTTTCACGGGGCAGAATCAAGCAGGTTCACGCATTCACTTGGAGTATTTCACATTGCACGAATAGCATTAACCCGATTAATAAAAATAAATCCAGAATTAATTAAATATCGTGGGCTCTTATATGCATCATCTCTTTTACATGATATTGGACATGGTCCATTAAGTCACACCAGTGAAGAAATGTTTGATTTAAAGCATGAACACTGGTCAGGGCAAATAATAAGAAATCATAAGGAGATTGGATTGATACTAAATAATCTACAAAGTTCACTAAGTCATGACACTGCCAACCTAATCCAAGGCAATGAAGTTGAGTGTAAATTAATTAAAACATTAGTTAGCAGCCAATTAGATTGCGATCGACTTGATTATCTAATGAGAGATAGTCATAGTTGTGGTATCAATTATGGTCAAATTGATTTAGAAAGAATATTATCTGCATTAACAATTGCTCCAGATGGTGATCTTGCAATTAATCCAAAAGGAATATTAGCTGTAGAACATTATTTAGTGGTTAGAAATTTAATGTACAGAAGTGTTTACAATCACCGTTTAAATGAGGTTTGCAATTGGTTGCTTGAAAAGATTATTAAAACGGCAAAAAAACTAGGCCCTAATAAAATTTGGTCAGACAAATGCTTAGCAGAATGGTTATGGAATTCAAGTAATATGGACCTTCAAACATTCTTAGAAAATGATGATATAAGAACGAATTATCATATAATGAAATGGGAGAAAGAATCACCCGAGCCACTTAAATCACTTTGCAAAAATTTTATTCATAGAAGACTATCAAAAGCTGTAAATATTGAAGATTTTAACAATGAAGACCAGTTGATCATCCTTTCAAAAATAAGGTCTTTTTCAGAAGCTCATGGCCTTGATCCGAACTTAAGCTGCGGCCTTAGACATAATAATTTCCTGGGCTATCACCCTTATAAAAGTGGCTTAAGAATATGGGATGGTGAAAATCTCAATGCAATAGAACAAAAGTCATTACTAATAGAAAAATTAATAAGCCCTTCTAATAATGCATGGCTTATTTACCCTAAATCAATTCACAGTAAAGTAGAAAAACTTTTAGTAGGATTCAGAAAGTTTCAAAGAAATTTATAAACTAAGAAAATTAGCATGACGAATTCTTCTTCATATCAAAAAATAATTTTTCCAACCTCATCAAAACTAGATTGGCGCTTATATCTTTATACAAATTTAAAGACTCTTGAGTCAGTTTATTTAGAAATTGATTGCAATAATTGTTATTTAAATTGTAAAGATATAATGGAAATTCAAATGATGTGTGAAAGAAAAAAAATTAAAATTGATTCTATAAAGTCTACAGTGATTGAAACTATTATTAGTTCTTCCTCATTAGGAATAAAAGCAACCTTAGACCTTAAAGTTAATAAAAACAATCAACCTGTAAATCCAGAAGGAAATGATTTCTACACAACCAATCAAGAAAAGACTCGAGAAGTTTTTTTTCACCAAGGCACACTAAGGTCTGGCCAATCTATAGAAGCAATAAATGATCTTCTTGTACTTGGCGATATCAATCCAGGTGCAATCGTGACGGCTGGTGGAGATATCTTGATTTGGGGCAGGCTACTAGGGATAGCTCATGCAGGAAAAAATGGGAATATCAACTCCACAATTTCTGCATTAGAACTTCGTCCAGTTCAATTAAGAATTGCCAATACCATTGCTCGTGGGCCTGAGGAAAAGCCGGAAGAAGGTTTAGCTGAAGAAGCAAGCCTAGAAGATGGAAGAATTGTTATTAAACCAGCAAGAACCTCATTAGCAAAAAGATAAACGCTTTACTGAGAAGGCTTACTACAACTTAAAAGTAATGAACTTATCAAAAATTAATTTCAAAATCTATTTTTCTGATTATTGATATTAGAGGAAATCCAATTAATATTATTCAACTTCGAAGTAGTCCGTGGAATCAGATACAAGAGTGATTCTTATTTGCTCAGGCAAAGGAGGGGTTGGCAAAACAACTCTTACGGCCAATCTAGGCATTTCTCTAGCAAGGCAAGGTTCCCCAACTGCTGTTTTAGACGCTGATTTTGGCTTGCGTAATTTAGATTTATTACTAGGGCTAGAAAACCGTATTGTCTATACAGCTCAAGAGGTTTTAGAAGAAAATTGCAGGCTAGATCAGGCTTTAGTTCGACATAAACAAGAACCAAATTTGTCTCTTTTGCCTGCTGGAAATCCAAGGATGTTGGATTGGCTTACCCCAGAAGACATGAAAAAAATAGTGGAAATGCTCAGCAGCAAATTTGATTATGTTCTAATTGATTGTCCTGCAGGAGTGGAAGATGGTTTTAAGAATGCTGTGGCAGCATCAAAAGAAGCCATTGTAGTAACCAATCCTGAAGTCTCAGCAGTTAGAGATGCTGATAGGGTTATTGGTTTATTAAATACAAATGGAATCAAACCAATTCAATTGGTTTTAAATAGGGTTCGTCCCAAAATGATGGAAAATCAAGAAATGTTATCCATTGATGATGTAACGGATATATTGGCACTTCCACTACTAGGACTTGTACTAGAAGACGAGCAAGTGATTGTTAGTACCAATAGAGGAGAACCTTTAACACTTAGTGGCAGTCAATCTCCAGCAGCAAGATGCTATTCCAATATTGCAGGAAGGCTTAAAGGGGAACAAATCCCATTGATAGATCCTTCTAAAGAAGGAACTGGATTTCGAGACAAGTTCCGTCGTTTGATGCAAACAAAAATTTTTTAAATCATGACCTTAAGAGACATCCTCAACAAATTATTTGGGCGACAACCTGCAAGTGCCGCAAAAGCTAGGGAAAGGCTTCAATTAGTACTTGCTCATGACAGATCTGATCTTAGTCCAGATCTTCTTGATCAAATGAGAGAAGAAATTCTAAAGGTAGTTGCTAAATATGTAGAGATAGATATGGATGGTGGGGCAGTAAGCCTGGAAACAGAAGATAGAATGACTGCATTAGTAGCAAATTTACCTATCAAAAGAACCCTAACAGGAGAAATAAAAATGAAAGAAAAACAATCTACTGAGACATCAGAAGAAGTCCCCAACCAAGCCTCTATTGAAAGCTGATGCTAAATACTAATTTTTTATCCTCGTACTAATTATTTGGAAATCATTCCTCATTCAACTAATCTATAAAAACATGCCGGCTTAGCTCAGCGGTAGAGCAGCGCTTTTGTAAAGCGAAGGTCATCAGTTCAAATCTGTTAGCCGGCATAAAATCATCTAGAGCCTTTAGAAATTTTGAAAGTATCTTTGCCTGAGAATAACCAAACCAATAAAAATAAAATTAATATCCCCAAGCTTCTAAGCTCAAAGAAACCAGTACTAGCAACTATGAAAGGATTTAAAATCCAATGAAAGAAAGCCTGGAGAATTAAAACTAATAAAAAAAGCCAACCCATTATTGATATAACTCTATAGGTAGGACAGCACCTTTTCTCAATAAACTCCAAACACCTGATGACTTCCACTCAATAACAGTGCTGGCTTCTCCTGACTGGGATGGCCAAGGGATAGGGCCTAAAAAAGGTAATTCAGGAAAACACTTTGCAACTTCTAAGGGTTCAACAGAAGGGCATTGTCCTGAAAAATTTGCACTTGTGGTAGCTAAAGGTCCGCTTTTTTTTAGAAAGTCTATTGCTAAATCGCATGCAGGAATTCTCATGCCTATAGAACTGCCCGATAAATTAAGTTGTTGAAGATTTTCACCAAAAGAAGGCAGAACCATAGTTAGAGAGCCTGGCCAATAAATCGAACTCATTCGAGAGGCATCTTCTAATGCATTTGGCAAAACAGCCTCAAATAAATCTTCTTCTGATGCCCCCATAAGAATTAAAGGCTTATTGAGAGGGCGTTTTTTGATTTCCCATAATCTGGAAGCATTCTTAGGCAAAGTTGCCAACGCAGGCAATGTGTCAGTGGGGAAAACAACAGCTGAACCTTTTTCCAGAAAAAAAAGTAATTCGTTTGATTGTGTAAAAGGTTTATCCATTACAAAACTATCGAATTAAGGATGCCTAGCCAATGCAAACCGACGAACACCTTCAAGATCATTTTCAAAATTAACTTTATCTAAACCTTCATTCCTTAAAAGTTCCAGAATCGAATCACTTTGGTCAAAATCATGTTCCAATAACAACCATCCTCCCTTCCGGAGGCCTTTCATAGCTCCTTGAACAATTTCGCGTAAAGAGTTCATGCCATCCTTGCCTCCAGAAAGTGCCAAATGTGGTTCATGATCTCTAACCACTAAATCAAGATCTTGCAATTTTGCATTACTAATATAAGGAGGATTTGCAACAACCAAATCAAATTCACCCCACCAGGATCTTAAAGGCTCCCACCAATAACCTAAGTGCAAAAGAATCTCAGCATTCATTACTAATCCTTTTATATTTTTTTTAGCCAGCTCAAGCGCATCTTTACTGCAATCAACTGCATGGCCATACGAGTCAGGCAAAGATCTTCCTAAAGCAACTGCAAGTGCACCTGAGCCTGTACCTAGATCTGCCCATCTTGAAAAATTATTACCTAAGGATAGAGCTTTATTTAAAGCTATATCGACCAAAAGTTCTGTTTCTTGGCGAGGTATCAAAGCAGAAGAGTTTACTTCTAACTCAAAATCTCTCCATGGACACCTCCCCAAAAGATACTGAAGTGGAGTGTGATCATTTAAATGTTTAGTCCAAAGCAAAGCAAGCTCATCAAGTGAAAAATCAAGCTTATGACTAGTATTTTGAAAAATTTTTATCTTTTGGACTGTACTCCAACCTAGTCCTCCTCCTATATCTAACAACCAATCAAGATCTACAGCTCTACCTCCTTTTAATAACTGATCTCTTCTCCAATTCAAGATTTGTTTTGAGGAATAAAATGTGTCTAAAGGCATTTCTCTAAAAAGTTGACCCAGCCTGCAAAGCAATAAGTGCTTTGGAAATATGATTTGGTCCTTTTCTCAATAAATGATCACCTGAATTATCTCTTCTAAGAATAACAAGATCAACAACGGCTATCGCAGCAGATTTTTCAGAATCCTTGGAAAGATGAGTTTCCCATCTCCATCGGGGTCCTTTGCCTTGATAGATCCAACTTTTAAGTAGAACATTATCACCATGCAAAAGTGGAGAAATATATTTAACTCTTAAGTCCACTACTGGCATTTCATACCCTTGCAAGGACAAATCCCCATAACTTAACCCAACCTTAGAAAGAGCTTGAACTCGTGCCTCTTCAAGCCACATCAAATATGAGCCATGCCACATAACTCCTGCATGGTCTGTGTGCTGAGGTAATACAACTTTTTGAAGCACCCAAGGTTTTATCTCATTTTTTTCATCCATACCCTATAAACCTCTTCTGAAAAGAGTCCTAAGCTTGAAAAGTTTTGGAACCAAATCACATAAAGAGATAGAAGCTCTAAGGAAAAAAGAGCTTCTATTGAAAAACTTCTGGATGAGGTTTTAAAAACTAAGCCTTAGGTCCTAGCTTTCCTTTACCTGAATCTGAGAAAAAGCTTGATTTTTCTCCGTCACTTGTGGAGATATATAGTCCTACTAGGAAAATCGTTGGAACTCCAACGAAAAGCAAGCTGATAATAAAACCGAAATTTGTGGTTTCCATGAACTCAAGAAGCCGCTAAATCAAATTAATTGATTCAACTATAAAGGCAGAAGACACATCTCAAACGTAAAGAGCTTGCAAAATGAGATCTTGTAACGAGAAAGCATGTATTTTTAAATTTTTAGTTGCAAATAGCCCAAATCATTTTGGAAGAACCTTAGATAAAGCTTCTTGAACCAAATTTTGACAATTAGCTGGAGGGGCTTGAGGCTTAGTAAGAACAACCAAAGAAGAATTGACAAGGCATTGACAAGCCAATCGCCAATTAGAAGGCCTATTCCTAAGTTTTATTTTTTCAACCTCTGTTAGAGGAGAAAGAGAGTTTTTATCTCCACCTTCAATAGCAACAAAGCAGGTAATACACTGTCCACACCCTCCGCAATTTCCAATACTCCCTTTAAAACCATAAAGTTCAAGTCCCTCTTTTAAGGCAACTTCGCGAAGATTTGCTCCTTTTAGACACTTAACATCTCTTTCTTCTCTAACAAAACGAATAAAAGGCATGGTTGCAAAAGTAACAATTGTAGTATTCAATTTTGACTGGTCATACTGCCAAACGTGGCGAAATAACTGGCAAAAAGAACATTTAGACTGATTTTTCACCCCTTTAAATACCTTTTAAAAAGTTTCTGGAATATCAACAGTCGTTTCAGCTGAACACAACCAGCCCCGTCTTAGTTCGAAGAACCTTTACGATCAACGGGTCTAGCTGCATTAAGCAGCTTCGTTACTCGAAACTTAACCCATGGGATTGCCCTGGTATCGGGTGCACACAGTCGTAATCAACGATCCTGGCCGACTTCTGGCCGTGCACCTCATGCACACAGCTTTGCTAGCCGGCTGGGCCGGCTCCATGGCCCTATATGAATTGGCCATATTTGATCCTAGCGATCCAGTCTTGAATCCTATGTGGCGCCAAGGCATGTATGTCATGCCATTTATGGCCCGCTTAGGCGTAACAAGTAGCTGGAATGGTTGGGACCTAACTGGTGGTGTCGGATCATTCGACTTCGATTCATTAGGGTTCTGGGGAAAAGCTCTTCCTTATTCAACTTTTGAAGGCGTCGCAGCAGGTCATATTATCTTCAGCGGTCTATTAATGCTGGCAGCCATCTGGCATTGGACTTACTGGGATCTGGAACTCTGGGAAGACTCCCGAACAGGAGAGCCAGCATTAGACCTTCCTAGAATTTTTGGTATACACCTTTTACTTGCAGGACTTGCTTGCTTCGGTTTTGGGGTATCACTATCTTCTGTAGGAATGTGGGTCTCTGACCCATATGGACTTTCTGGACATGTCGAGAAAGTTGCACCAGTTTGGGGAGCTGCCGGCTTCAACCCCTTTAATGAAGGGGGGATAGTCGCCAACCATATTGGTGCTGGTCTTATAGGAATAATTGGTGGTGTATTCCATATCACAAATAGACCTGGAGAAAGGCTATATAGAAACCTCAGGATGGGAAGTCTTGAAGGAGTTCTAGCTAGTGCTTTAGCAGCAGTTCTTTTTGTCTCTTTTGTAGTCTCTGGAACTATGTGGTATGGGTCAGCCACAACTCCAATTGAGTTGTTTGGACCAACCAGATACCAATGGGACTCAAATTATTTCAAAACTGAAATCAACAGAAGAGTTGAAGCTGCCATAGCTGATGGTGCTAGTAAAGAAGAAGCTTATTCAGCTATTCCTGAAAAACTAGCTTTCTATGACTATGTAGGGAATAGCCCTGCCAAAGGCGGTCTCTTCAGAGCAGGTGCATTGGTTAATGGTGATGGTGTTCCTACTGGCTGGCAAGGACATGTTTCCTTCCAAGATAAAGAAGGTAATGACCTTGATGTTAGAAGGATGCCAAACTTCTTCGAGAACTTCCCTGTAATTCTTGAAGACAAAGACGGTAATGTTCGCGCTGACATTCCATTCCGTCGTGCAGAAGCCAAGTACTCATTTGAACAAACTGGCATTACTGCAACCGTTTATGGCGGTGAGTTGAATGGACAAACATTCTCTGATCCAGTTGTGGTTAAGCGTTTAGCACGTAAAGCTCAACTAGGAGAATCATTTAAGTTTGATAGAGAACGCTACAAGTCAGACGGTGTCTTTAGAAGCTCACCAAGAGCTTGGTTCACATATGCTCATGCATGTTTCGGACTGCTCTACTTATTTGGTCATTGGTGGCATGCTGCCCGGACTCTATACCGTGATACCTTTACTGGTGTTGATCCAGATATTGGTGATCAGGTCGAATTCGGTCTCTTCAAGAAACTTGGAGACGAAAGTACTCGCCGTGTACCTGGGCGTGCATAAACGCAAGGAATCTTTAGCATTATCTAACCCATGGAAGCCTTCTCCTACGTCCTCATTCTCACTTTGGCAGTAGTGACATTATTCTTCGCAGTCGCATTCCGCGATCCCCCGAAGTTTGACAAAAAATAACTGTCACCTCAAAATCCCCACTTAAAAAGTGGGGATTTTTTTTATTTACATGAAAAATTATTAATCGCTCTTCAGCCTGTTAATAAAGGAATTTAGATATTTTTGAAGAATTAAATTACATTAGCCCTTCTCATAATTCGAAAGAATGCTTAAAGTTAGTTAAATTCAATTTATCTATAGGGCAGTATGCAATGCCCCTCTTGCCAAAACACTGACAGCCGAGTCCTCGAATCACGTTCTGCAGATGCAGGGAAATGCGTTAGAAGACGAAGAGAATGTCTTAATTGTGATTTCCGTTTTACTACCTATGAAAGGGTAGAAACTGTTCCAATTAGTGTAATAAAACGAAGTCATGCAAAAGAAATATTTTGCAGAAGTAAGCTCCTTAATGGACTTACAAGAGCTTGCGAAAAAACGGCAATTAGCTCACAAAAAATTGAACTAATTGTAGATGAAATCGAAACTCAACTTCAACAGAGGAATTTAAAAGAGATAAGCAGTTCAGATTTAGGAGAAATGATACTTTTTCAATTAAAAGAGATTAATGAGGTTGCTTATATTCGTTTCGCTTCCGTATATCGTCAATTTAATGGGATTAATGATTTTATTGATACTTTGGAGAGTTTTAAACCTTCAAAGAAGTTTGCAACAATAACCTAATAGCTGAGGTGTAGAGTGTTGGGTATCTTTAACTTTTAGGTTGGCAGGCCTAAAAGTTAAAATTTTTCGCATTGCCTAAAAGGCATACTGTCTGAAAAACATGTCTGAAAACTCTTCTCCACCTGTTCCAGAAGTAGAAATAGAAACCACTGAGAGCGACAGTTCAGGTGCAGAATCAAAAGAAACAAACTCTTCGCTTCCTGAAAAAGAATCTTCTCAAGAAGAATCTTTCCAAGCAGAAGAAATTCCTTCCGCAGATGATCCAAATAGCAGAGTCAAAAAATATGATTTTGATGGAGCTGGATTTTCCCTTGAAGAATTTGATTCATTATTAGGAAAATATGATTACAACTTCAAGCCAGGAGACATCGTTAATGGAACTGTCTTTGCATTAGAAACAAAAGGAGCAATGATTGATATAGGGGCAAAAACCGCTGCCTTTATGCCTATGCAAGAAGTTTCGATTAATCGTGTTGAAGGGCTCAGCGATGTATTACAACCATCTGAGATCAGACAGTTTTTTAT
Organism: Prochlorococcus marinus str. MIT 0918; assembly: GCF_027359415.1. Taxonomy (NCBI): domain Bacteria; kingdom Bacillati; phylum Cyanobacteriota; class Cyanophyceae; order Synechococcales; family Prochlorococcaceae; genus Prochlorococcus; species Prochlorococcus marinus. Next base: position 1,591,195 of record NZ_CP114780.1, on the reverse strand, counting down.
AATGAGCGAAGAAAATGAAGATGGTCAGCTATCTTTATCTATTCGACGTATTGAATATCAAAGAGCATGGGAACGGGTAAGGCAACTTCAAAAAGAAGATGCAACAATTTACTCTGAAGTGTTTGCAACAAATAGAGGAGGTGCTCTTGTAAGAGTAGAAGGGTTACGAGGTTTTATTCCCGGGTCTCATATAAGTACAAGAAAAGCCAAAGAAGAACTTGTAGCTGAATATTTGCCTCTTAAATTTTTAGAAGTTGATGAAGAAAGAAACAGATTGGTTCTTAGCCATAGAAGAGCCTTAGTTGAAAGAAAGATGAACCGTTTAGAAGTAGGAGAGGTTGTAGTGGGAGCTGTACGTGGAATCAAGCCATATGGAGCATTTATAGATATAGGAGGAGTTAGCGGACTACTGCATATTTCAGAGATCAGCCATGAACATATTGAGACACCTCATTCTGTATTGAATGTAAATGATCAAATGAAAGTTATGATAATAGATCTAGATGCTGAAAGGGGTAGAATTTCGCTTTCAACAAAAGCATTAGAACCTGAACCAGGTGATATGCTGACTGATCCTCAAAAAGTATTTGATAAAGCAGAAGAGATGGCCGCAAAATATAAAGAAATGCTTCTCGAACAGGCAGAAGAAGGAGATAATCCTATTGCTTCAATGGAGATTTAATCTAATTATTTGCGATGCAAGAACTCCTTCTTAGGGGAAAGTCGATCGGGAAAATTAAAGGAATTTTATTTGATAAAGATGGTACATTAGTTAATAGCGAAAAGCACCTAATCAAGCTTGCTAGTCAAAGGATATTAGAGGCTATAAATATATGCAAACAAAACAATTACTCTTCGAGACTCATATCTGAGATACACCTCTTACTTCTGAAAGCTTATGGGCTAACACTTGATGGTATCAATCCTAATGGAGCAATTGCAATTGCTTCAAGAAAAGATAATTTAATATCTACAGCTACTGTTTTCTCGCTAGTTGGTGAACATTGGTCAAAAGCAGTAAATTATGCAACTTATATTTTCAACAAAGCAGATGAAACTATGGCTTTTTCAAATCATGAATATAGATACAAAGAACTTGAACCAGGACTGCTTAATTTTATTAATATCCTGCATAGAAATAATATAAAACTAGCAATCATTAGCAATGACTCTAGAAATGGAATTTATACTTTTTTAAAAGATAAAAAGCTAGAGAAAAAAATCCCAATTTTTTTGGGCTCTGATGACAATCCCCAAAAGCCTAGTCCAGGTGCTATTAAAAAGGTTTGTAAATTAATAAACTTAAAGGCTAGCGAATGTGCACTAATTGGAGATTCAGATACAGATTTAAAAATGGCCTCTGAAAGTAATATAGCTATCATTCTTGGATATACAGGAGGCTGGAAAACCCCTCCTTTACTATATGAATATCATCACATGTTTCACCATTGGGATGAATTGAGTTTACAACAAGCTTATATAATTAAAAGCTAGAAAATCTAATTAGGAAAAGTTTAAATAACAATGGACCGCTTCATTTTTACTTCTGAATCTGTCACAGAGGGTCATCCTGACAAAATCTGTGATCAAGTTAGTGATGCAATTCTAGATGCTCTTCTAGAACAAGATTCGCAAAGTAGAGTTGCTTGTGAGACAGTTGTAAATACAGGCCTTTGTCTCATTACGGGAGAAGTCACTTCCAAAGCAAATGTAGATTTCATTAATGTTATAAGAAATGTAATCAAAGAAATTGGATATAGAGATGCAAAAGCAGGGGGGTTTGATGCAAACAGCTGTTCGGTATTAGTGGCATTAGATCAACAATCTCCTGATATTGCTCAAGGAGTCAATGAGGCGAATGATCATAATGGAGACCCTTTCGACAAAGTAGGGGCTGGCGATCAAGGCATTATGTTTGGTTTTGCTTGTGATGAGACCCCTGAGCTAATGCCTCTGCCAATTAGCCTTGCTCATAGACTTTCCAGAAGATTGGCAAAGGTTCGTCATGAAGGAGTTTTGAAATATCTTTTACCTGATGGGAAAACACAAGTAAGTGTTCTATATGAAAACAATCAACCAATTGCTATAGATACTATTTTAATTTCTACACAACACACTGAAATTGTAGAAGGGTTCTCTTCTGAAACAGAGATTAGAAATCAAATCAGTAAAGACTTATGGGAATTTGTAGTCAAGCCAGCAACAGAAGACCTCTCTATTAAACCTATAAAAAACAGCACTCGTTTTCTTGTTAATCCTACTGGAAAATTTGTAGTAGGAGGACCTCAAGGGGATGCTGGCCTAACTGGGCGTAAAATTATTGTTGACACATATGGTGGGTATGCAAGACATGGTGGAGGTGCTTTTTCAGGTAAAGATCCAACCAAGGTAGATAGATCTGCAGCATATGCAGCAAGATTTGTAGCCAAATCACTTGTATCAGCAGGTTTTGCAAAAAAAATAGAAGTTCAGCTCAGTTATGCCATCGGAGTAGCAAATCCTGTATCTATCCTGGTTGAAACTTTTGGCACTGGTAAACTCTCCAATCAAGAACTTACCGAAATAGTGCAAAAGAATTTCGACCTTCGGCCAGCTGCAATTATTGAAAAATTCAATCTCAGAAAACTACCTAAAGAAAGAGGCGGCCGCTTTTATCAAGATGTAGCAGCTTATGGGCATTTTGGGAGACCAGATCTAATGTTGCCTTGGGAGAATGTAAAAGAAAAAGTAATTGAATTAACTTAGCCAACTAATATCCCCCTCGAATGAAAGAAAAAGATTTAGTACTAGGAATTGACCTGGGGACTAGTGGTGTTCGACTAGCAATTATTAATAACAATCAAAAGCTTATATACAGCGCTTCAGAACACTATTTAAAAGGGTTAGAACATGCTAAAGACTGGTCAAATACCTGCAAATCACTTATTCTAAAAATACCTTCTGAAATAAAAAGTAGACTAATAGCCTGTTCTATAGACGGAACCTCAGGGACACTTTTAGGGTGCGACTATGAAGGTAATCCAATAGGATTAGCCATTCCTTACTATAATCAATGTATTAATAAATATACTAAGCTTGAGAAACTTTTCAATAAAAAATCTAGCTGGTTTTATACAAACAGCTCTATAGCAAGAGCTTTTCATCTTATTGATAAATATGGTAAAGATATATTATTAAGACACCAGGCAGATTGGATAAGTGGTTGGTTTTTAGATGATTGGTCTTGGGGTGAAGAAGGTAACAATATTCGATTTGGTTTGAATTTAATGAAGAAGTCTTGGCCTAACAAGTTAAAAGATCTTGGCTGGAATAAGTCATTACCAATTATTGTCCCAAGTGGAAGTTTGATTGGAGAAATTGCACCTAGCAAAGCAAAAGAATTAGGCTTACCTAGTTCGCTTAAAATAATTGCTGGGACTACTGATTCTAATGCCTCAGTACTTGCAACAGATGCAACATCTTCTGATGGAATAACTGTCTTAGGAAGCACCATAGTCATTAAACGCTTTGTTAAACATCCGCTCAAAGGTGTAGGAATTACAAACCATCTAGTTGGAGGTAGATGGCTTGCAGGAGGTGCTTCAAATACTGGTTGTATTATTCTAAAAAAATTCTTTAATGATCAATTATTAGCTGAATTATCTAGACAAATTGATCCAGAAACAAATAGCGGTCTTTCCTATCTTCCATTAACAACAGAAGGGGAAAGGTTCCCAATTAACGATCCTTTTTTAAGGCCCATTCTAGAACCAAGGCCAATCAGTGATTCTTTATATCTCCATGGGATCCTAGAAGGGCTGGCTAAAATAGAAGCCCTAGGTTGGGAAAAAATTTCAGAGGTTACATTAGATAATCCCAAAAAGATCATTACTATCGGAGGTGGCTCTAGGAATCCACAATGGAGGCGCATTAGAGAAAGGATGATTGGTGTCCCTATACACACCTGCACAAATCAACCAGCAGAAGGGGTTGCACGTCTAGCCTTAAAAACAATGTCATAAAATTTCCCAAAAAATCTTGAGCGACTTAACAGCTTCCAAGAAACCAAGAGTTCATAAATCAAAGATTTTTGCCTCATAGTAATTAGCGTTGATATAAAATAAAAGCTAGGAATTCATTCCAGACCTATTTGCCGGGATAGCTCAGTTGGTAGAGCAGGCGACTGAAAATCGCCGTGTCCGCAGTTCAAATCTGCGTCCTGGCACCATTCTTTATTCCATAACCTCATAAAAATCATTCATAACAGCAATGGTTACATTAATTCCTATTAAAGAATATTTAACTTTATAAACCTCACTCTGCTATCAAATCAATAAACAGTACTTATATCAAATTTTCTTAAAATATTTTTAATGCATAAAGCAATTTTTCATAAAGTAAATCTATAAAACATGGCTCTCAAAAGGTCATATAAAGAAAATCTCATATAATGTAGTTAATAATTGAGCAAAAGGACTTTCCCAATATGCATAGCCAAAGTAATACCTATAATAATGCAGATAGTTTTGCAATGATTTTTGATGAAGAATGGAAAAGGGAAGAGCTTATAGGCAATAAAAAGCTAACAAAAGAAGAAAAAATAAAAAAAATTATTGAAAAGAACAAAGATCACCCCTTTATCAAATCTTCTCCTTCTAAGGCAATAAGCGTAGCAAAATTTCGTTTACGCTTACTTAACCTTGAATAACAAAAATCATTATAAAAAATAGAATTTATATAATATTAATCATCTATAGATAAGATAATTAAATTACAAGAAAACCATCTTGAATAAAAAAACGCAATTGCCGATTCTTAATCTACTGAGACTTGGATTATTTCAGGGATGCTTAGGTTCTCTAGCAGTAATCTTCGCAGGGATGCTCAATCGAATTATGATTACTGAGCTAGCATTCCCTGCATTACTTGTAGGCGGAGGATTGGCTTTTGAGCAACTAGTTGCTCCTACACGGGTACTTTTTGGGAATATCTCAGATAGATGGCCAATTAGAGGCAGAAGAAGAACTCCATATATTTATATAGGGTCTATAGCTTTTTGTTCTTTAGCTGTATTATCAATACCCATAATTTTCTCAACTGGAAAAGCATTACAACAAGGTTCATGGGAGACAATTACATTAAGTGTAATTGGCTTATGTACATTATTTGCATTGTATGGATTAGCCATATCAATGTCTACTACGCCTTATTTAGCTCTGGTTATTGATCTAACAACTGAAAAAGAAAGGCCTAAAGCTGTTGGTATAATTTGGTGCATGTTAACAATCGGGATTGTAGTTGGGGCTATTGCAATTTCAATTACAACTAAAAATTTAGATGGGATAACTGATCCAGCACTATTACAACCAACACTTCAAAAATTTATGCTTAGAGTAAGTAGTATAATATTTTTAATTGTATTAACTTCATGTTGGGGTATAGAGCCAAAAGGCTTAAATAAAAATGAACTAGGTGACCGTAAAAATAAAGAAATAGGATTAAAATCTGCCTGGTCTTTAATTACCTCTAGTAAACAAATTTTTATTTTCTTTAGCTTTTTGATTTGTTATACCTTAGGACTTTTTCTCCAAGATCCTATACTTGAAAGCTTTGGAGCGGAAGTATTTAATTTACCTATTTCTAAGACTACTTTACTTAATGCTTATTGGGGTATAGGAACACTTTTTGGACTATTAATAGGAGGGTTATTAATTATACCTAAAATAGGAAAATTCTCTTCGGCAAAACTTGGCTGTTGGATGATTGCTATGTCTTTAGGGCTATTAATTATAAGTGGTGCAGTAGAAAATAGTAATTTACTCTTTAGTGTTTTATTTATTTTCGGCATATCAGCAGGAATAGCAACAAATAGTGCTTTATCTCTAATGCTTGACCTTACTTTACCAGAGGTTGCTGGAACATTTGTGGGAGTATGGGGGCTTGCTCAGGCTCTATCTAGGGCTATGGGGAAATTAGCTGGCGGTGGATTATTAACTTTAGGAAGGGCCTTTATAAATAATCCTATGGCCTCATTCTCTTTTGTTTTCTCAATAGAAATAGTAATTATTATCATATCTATATATCTACTTAACAATGTAAGTATCAATAGGTTTAAAAAAGATACTTCTGCAAAAATGGAAGCTATAATGATGTCTGAATTAGATAGTTAATCATTCATTATTCTTTCATTCATTAGACTGGAATTGGTATTATGCCATTTATTTCAAAACATCAATTCGAAATTAAATTATCAGATATTAGCGATCGAGCATCATTTAGCTATGGGAAAACAAGGGCTTCTGGAAGCAAAGACACTTCATATATTATGCATATAAGAAGTGCATGCATGCCTGGTCAAGAACAATTATTTGTAAATACCTCTAAATCAAATTCAAGCGATGCATACTCTGCAATACAGTCAAGATCACTCTATAAAAGGGAAAGGTATATAAAACAAAGAAATAGTATTGGCCTTAAATATACACATACTGCAAATAAGTTATTTACTTATAAAAAATTTTCTCCTTTCAGTGATCAATCTCTTCAAATAGCTATTATTGCATCATATAAGCAAATATTTGGGAATATACATATCATGCAAAGTCAAAGATTGATAGATCTTGAAAGACGCTTAAGAAATGGAGATATACCAATTAGAGAATTCATAAGAGGCTTAGCACAATCAAACTTGTATCGTTCCAACTTTTTTGAAAAAGTAAGTCAAACAAGATTTATAGAGCTTAATTTTATGCATTTATTAGGAAGGCCACTCCTTAACATTAAAGAGCTTCAAAATAATATTAGTTTAATTAAGAAAATAGGATTTCAAGGTCATATAGATACTTTAATTAATTCATTAGAATATGAAGAATTCTTTGGAGCAGATACAGTCCCTTATCAAAGGTGTTGGAACTCCCCATGTGGAAGCAAGACATCAAGTTTTATAAAAACAGCTTCATTTAGAAAAGGTTTTGCTACAAGTGATAGCGTAATTTATAATTAGAGTATTAGAAATATGAACATTAAAAGGCCTCCATCCAATACAAAACCTGGAGACCAATCATCTCAAACGCCCTCTGGCAAGAAAGTCCCAATGGCAATGTCTATGATGGTGGATTCGATGGTTAGAATGATTCAGCAAGGGAGTGATAACAATGAAAATATGAACTCCATTAAATCATCAAATAATCCAGATGGAGATTGAAGAGTTTATCAATAAAAGTGAGGGCGAATGGAATTCAATGAGAAGTGGACATTCACTTGCTTTCAAGCAATTTGAAGAGATTGTCAGCCATATAAAAATCACAAAACTTAAACAAGATGATTCTCAAGTCCAGTATTATCTAAATAAGAGTCAATATTCACAAAGGACACCTACTTGCCCCTTCAAAATAGAGTGGGAAGGAATTTCTGACTGGTCAGACAAAGATGATTTTAAAGGTTCTAGCCTTTTAATCCCTATACAAAATAAATCCAACTCAGGAATGATATTAAAAAGCCTAGGTTATGCTGAAAAGATTGAATCAATTTCGAATTATCATTTCCTATCAGATTGCACACTAATATTATCAACAGAATACGAGGAAACAGTCGCTGAAGAGAGAATATGGTTTATTAATAGTAATTTAAGATGTCGATCATCAGTAATTAAATCATTAAAAAATAAATCTATTCTGCAAACCTCATTTGCTTCTGAATTACGTAAAATATTTTAAAGTTAAAGTGTCAAAGATAATTTCTGATGAATCCTCTGAAATAGTATTTCTGAATATGTTATGTGGTAAATTTAGCAATAAAATTCAATCATTTAATTCCCCAAGTTTATTTGCTCATATTAATATTTACTTTAGGCAATTACCCTCATCATTATTAAAAGGTTTAAGCATATACTCTGAACAAAGCTATGATTACTCTCCATGGGAACCATATAGACAAGCAGTTCATGAATTATCAATAAAAGATAATATTCTAATATTAAAGAATTATAAGATCTTAAATCAGGAGCGAATTGCAGGAGGGGGGTTTAGATCAGAACTTTTAAAGTCAATTAAAAAAGATAAACTATTGCTAAGAAAAAGTTGTGAGATGAATTTCATTGAAATTAAAGCTAATACATATTATGGATATCTTAATAAGAATTATAAATGTATAATCGAAAAAGATGGCAAGGAAACATACCTTTTAAGCAAAGTATTTCTTGATAAAGATAAATTTATTAGCCTCGATGAAGGTTTTGATCTTAAAACGAATAGAAAGATTTGGGGGTCAGAACATGGTCCATTAGAATTCAATCGTGTTTTAGAAACTCCTTAAATGTAGACAATTTATCTCTTATAGATATTTTGAATATAAATATTCAGCCTTCGTTTTAACAAATTGATTAGGGTCTTCTATTTTAGTAAGGAAATATTTTTTAATAAAATTATTTTTACCACTTTCAAGTAATCTTTCTATGCAAATTAAAGACATGTATCTACTAACCCAATAAGGTGTAGAGACTTCATCTAAAAATAACTCTATATTTTTTAAAAAAAACTCTGGTGCTAAATTCATAGAAGTGAAAATTGCTTGTGGTTTAAATTTCATGAAATCTGGCCAACTCTTGTCTAAGCAATGATCAATTAATTCAAAAGCCTTTTCTCTATATTCTTCTTCCGAAAAGTTTAAATATCTGATTAAAATAACTAAGAAATAAAGTGCTCCATAATCTTTCTTTAGTTCATACCAATTGTCATCTATAGCTTTCCATACCGATATATTATTTATTTTAATGATTTTATTTAAAGCTATAAAGCAATGGTTAAAATCAGGAGAAAATAATTCCTTAATCAAAAATTTAGAGTTGGGATGAAATTTATATGTTTTTAAAATCCTTATATTAGTTGGACTATCAATTAAAACAGTATCTAATAAATCTAAAACATATTGTGTACCAAACTTATCTATCAAACCATTCCATAATGAAGTTATAGCCCTTATTCTAAAAAAAGGTGAAATTGGCGTTTCTATTACATACTCTAACAATTGATATGCCTTAGCATCAATAACATCCTGTGCTGCACATTGACGATCATTTTGATTAGGAAGGTCTAAAAAGTCTTTAAGCTGGTTAATATAATCATTTTGATCATCTAGTATTGAAAATGCTGCAATTGCAGCCCCTTTTACACCAGGTGATATTTCATTTTTTTCAAAAATCTTTTGAATTTTAGATAGTTCAGATTTAGCACCCATCTTAGATAAGCTTTGTATAAGCACTCTTTTATTTTGATAAGGTTGGTTTAATAAAGTCCCAATTAAATTATGAATTTTAATATCTGCACATCCTATTTCTTGAAGAGCCCAAGCACTATTTTCTACTAAGTACGGATCACGACTTTTTAAAGCTTTAGATATATAAGGGATAGCCTTTTTACATTGCATTTTACCAAGTACTTCAATGGCTTTCCTCTTTGCTATAAGAATAGAATGAGCTTTAGATTTATTTTGTAGTAACTCCAAAAGTGCTTCTTCTGTTTGTATTGAAGGGTATTTGGAAAGATGAAAAACTGCCTTATAATAATCACTAGATATTTTTAATTCTTCTAAAGGGGTTCGCAATATCTTTAATGCATCTTTTTGACTTAATTCAGGAAGTGTATCAAAAGGACTTGCGTTCATCAGTTAAGGAATGAGGCCACTTATAAATACTATGATTAAAATGAAGGTTTTCTTGTGGTTGATTAGTTAAAAAAAAAATTGAAAGAAAATTCTAATCCCAACAATTTTCAAGACAAAACACAGCTTAGTGAGGCTGAAGCCACCTTGCTAGCTTCAGAACTAAAAAAGAAACTCTTGGAAGGTAAGCTACCTTCCACAGATAAAGATTTAATCAAAAAAATCATTGCCGGTCTTGGTGATAGAAGAGGCATGTTAAGAAGGACTTTCTCTGAAAGTCTTGGTTTAATTGGCAATACAGTTATCCCCGAATTACGAATAGCCTTACTAAATAATCCAAATGTAATTGTCAGAAGAGCAGCAGCAAAAACCCTCAGATTGGTAGGGGACTCAAAAGCATTGCCAGATCTACTTAAAGCGCTTCTTGAAGATCAAGACCCAGTAGTACAAGGCTCAGCCGTAGGTGCTATGGCGATTTTTGGTGAAGAAGCTATTCCACATTTAATTCAAGTTTTAGACAATCCAAAGAGTTCTGAAATGCAATGTGGTTTAGCTAGCTGGGGGCTTTCATATGTAGGTGCTAATGGCAGTAAAGCACTTAAAGAAGCTACAAAATCAACAAATAAAAAAGTACGGGCTTGTTCTATTGCAGCTTTGGGAGAGCAAATCCAATCTTATGATGATAAAGAGGCTAAAAACATACTTATTAATGCATTAAACGATCCATCTGATGAAGTTAAAATCGAGGCTATTAAATTAATTGGGATGCTAAATGACCAACAATGGAATAACCATCAAATAGGGTTAAACTTAAATCACCAAAACTCACAAATCAGAAAACAATCGGCTTTGTCTCTAATGAAATTAAAAGCTATAGATCAACTATCCCATTTAGAAACTGCACTAGAGACAGAACAAGACCAAGAGGTAATAAAAATAATCAATCTAAGTATCAGACAAATTAAAGTCTTCAAGAAAGATTAAGATAAATAAGTTACATATTAATTGCTTCAGTTGCACTTTCTCTAATAAACTTATCTAAGGAAAAATCGTTAGCTATGCTTTGAAGAAAATCCTTATTTGCAGGGTCAGGAATCTCAATCAAGGCTGTGATTGCTGCCTTTGCTCTAAGAACATTTCTGTCTCTACATAGCATCTTTAGAACTGGAATAGATTGATTGCCTATCTGTTTCAAGAGCGAGACAACTGTTAATATAACTTCTGCTGAATCATCTTTTAATGCTTTCTCTAATAAAAAATTAATCTCACTTTTAAAATTATTAAGGCTATACATTGATGCAATTCTAACTAATACCTTCAAGCAACTAACCTGAAAGATTTTATCTTCTTTTGACATATATAAATTTAAGATCTGATTAACAATGTCAGGGCCAAATAAAGCTAGAGCCTTGACAGACTTCCTTCTTATTTCAACATTCTGACTATCTAAATTATTAATCAATTTTATACTTGCTTCTTCCGGCCAAAAACGAATCATCTTAAGAGAAGCCTTATAATTAATATTAGGATTTGGATGATTTAAATCAGCAAATAGTGAGTTTAAACTAGGTGGATTATCTTCATTCATCAATCCATAAAATCTATGTCATTCAACAATCATTAAAAGGTTATTCAAGCTAATGCATTAATCAAATAGTCAATCAGGCTTTTAAATTCAGTTGCAGCTTGTGGACCCATCTGGCCTGGAACATCTACATTGTCCCTAATAAAAGTGAATGCCTCAATATAAGCAGTAGTAGGCAATAATTGAGCACGGATAACTTCTCTCATCCCTGCTATTCCCCATTCATCAAGAGGACCAGTACCACCTGTCACTAAGCAATAATTAATTAATCTCAAATAATGGTGAATGTCTCTAGCACATTTATCTTTATTTGCCTGCTCATAAGGAGTTTTTCCATAAACAAAATCTAACGCTTCCGTAGTAAATTTATCTATATAAACTGCAAGCTTTTCTGCAGCTTCTAAGCGGGCATGAGCTCGATCAAAAGAACCTTTTACAGATTCTATATCACTTATTGTTGGAAACCTTCCAGCTGCATCTGCTGAAGAGATAACTGTAGTGACTGCTGATTTCATTGTTATTCTGTTCCCTAAGTATGAAAAAGGTTTTTATATTTAGCAGAGTAATCAACTTAAAGCATTGATCACTCTGTCAAAATAAGAAGCAGCTTCAGATGCAATATCTTTACACTGCGCTCCTGATCCAGAGTTAATACCCTCAAACATTTTTCTTCCAGTATTTGTTTCTGTCATAATTGCAACTGTCGCAATCTTCATGATTTCAATAGCACGAATTGCATTTGATAATGGAACACCTAAAGCTATATAAGTTTCCTTTAATCCATTCAAACATCTATCGTCCAAAACAGATGAGTCACCAGCGAGTAGAGCATAACTGACGTATCTCAAAATAATTTCTCCGTCACGCAGACAAGCAGCCATACGTCTAGTTGGATAGCAATGGCCACCTGGCTGTGTTAAGCCTGTATTTTCACAAACAATTCCTGAAACAGCATCAGCGGCTATACAAGAAACGTTTTGAGTTATTGCAAGAGTTGCATCTATACGTTTATTAGCATCAGCAACATAGTTACGTAGCGAAGCAAGTTCTGCACTCCCAATTGGAGCACCTTTTGAATCAGCGCTTACAACAGCTCGTGAGAATGCATCAAGCATCTGGATATCTGAAAGCGAGAAAAACCATGTGATTTAAGTGCGTTTTCCTGGTATGGAAAGGCACTAAATGACAACCTAACTCCATAGGCCTGTAAAGAAGAAGAAGGTTTTGAAGTCTGAAATGGTTCGTAACCGAAGAAAAGTATTTTTGCAAGATATCTCACAATTTGTTCCCATAGCATAAATTCCGAATAGTTCTGTTTTTTTGAGCTAGCCTTTTAAGTATTGATTTTGTATAAAACCTCTTGCAACCAACTCCACAAGAACTAAATGAATCTATAGAGGCCTTAAAAAGTTACCGAAATAGACTTCGATCAGAAATTATTAACATATCTCAAAAGCTCCGAATGTCTCAACCAAAAATCGAAGAATCATTAAATAAGAATTCTGAGTTAAATAACATTGAAATCACACTAAAAAAATTAATCTCTGACAATAATGCAAATAATTAGAATTAATAAATAACTTTTAATCCTTCAAAAAACTAATTGTTTTTCATCACCTCTAAGTAATTTAAATATAATGGATAATGCAAGCACATTCCTTCATGGTCTTAATGAAGAACAATCAAAAGCAGTAAACCACCATCAAGGACCATTATTAGTTGTTGCTGGTGCTGGAAGCGGAAAAACCAAAGCCTTAACGCACAGAATTGCACATTTAATCTCAGAATATAAGGTTGATCCTTCTGAAATTCTTGCAGTAACTTTTACTAATAAGGCAGCTAGAGAAATGAAAGATAGGCTAGAAATTCTCCTAGCTCAAAAATTAGCAGAACATGATTTAGCACAACCATTCTCAACATTAACCTTTTCTGTTCAGAATCAATTACGTACAAGAATATATAGAAACATCACAAAAGAACTTTGGATAGGAACTTTTCATGCTCTTTTTGCAAGATTACTTCGTCTTGATATTGAGAAATATTTGGATAAAGAAGGGCTAAAATGGACACGTCATTTTTCTATATATGACGAAACAGATGCCCTAAGCTTAGTTAAAGAAATTGTTACACAAGACCTACAACTTGACCCTAAAAGATATGAACCAAAGAAAATTCGCTGGGCAATAAGTAACGCCAAGAATAAAGGTATTTTACCTGATCAATTAGAAAGAGAAGCTGAAGCTCAAAAAGGTAGGATAACAGCAAATGTTTATAGAATATATAGAAAAGCTCTTTCTGCCAATAATGCACTAGATTTTGATGATCTGCTACTTTTACCTGTACAACTTCTTAAACAAAATGAATCGGTTAGGAAATATTGGCATGAAAGATTTAAACATTTACTTGTAGACGAATACCAAGATACGAACTGGACTCAATATGAATTAATTAAACTTTTAGTAACGAATGGAGAAGAGCCTTCTAATTACAATAAATGGTCAAATAGATCTGTTTTTGTTGTTGGTGACGCTGATCAAAGTATATATAGTTTCAGAGCCGCTGACTTCAGAATATTAATGGGGTTTGAAAAGGATTTTGGCAATATAGAAAAAGAAACTATTGTCAAACTTGAAGAAAACTATAGATCAACATCAAATATATTAGAAGCTGCCAACTGTCTTATATCTAATAATAAAGAAAGAATAGATAAAATACTAAAAGCAACAAGAGGCACAGGTGATTTAATAAAGCTAACTAGGTGCGATGATGAAATATCAGAAGCTGAAGCTATCGTTCATAGATTAAGAATTCTTGATGCTGGAGATGAGAATTTAAACTGGAAAGATATATCAATTCTTTATAGAACAAACGCACAATCTAGAGTAATTGAAGAATCTTTAGTTCGTTGGAATATTCCTTATATTGTTGTGGGAGGCTTACGTTTCTATGACAGAAGGGAAATTAAAGATATTCTAGCTTATTTAAAATTACTAATTAATCCATCAGATAGTGTGAGTCTGCTAAGGATTTTAAATGTTCCAAAAAGAGGAATTGGGAAAACAACTGTTCAAAAATTTACAGAAGCAGCGAATCAATTAGGCATACCTCTATGGGAAATAGTAACTGATCCTGAAGCAATACGATCTTTAGCAGGTAGATCAGCTAAAGGTTTATTAGAGTTTAGGGAAATAATTCAAAGTTTACAAAGTCAATTAAACAATGTAAGTACATCAGAAATTATTCAATTAACTTTGGAAAATAGCGGCTATTTAAAAGAGCTTATTGCAACTGGGACTGATGAGTCTGAAGAAAGGCGAAGGAACCTTCAAGAGCTGGTCAATGCCGCACTACAATATCAAGAAGAAAATGAAGCCGCTGATTTAGAAGGGTTTTTAGCAACAGCGGCTCTAGCAAGTGATTCTGACAATAAAGACAGCACATTAGATAGGGTTACTCTAATGACTTTGCATAGCAGTAAAGGTCTGGAGTTCCCAATAGTTTGCCTTGTAGGAATGGAGCAAGGCCTTTTCCCAAGTTACCGCTCATTAGACGATCCAGCATCTCTGGAAGAAGAGCGCAGACTCTGCTATGTAGGGTTAACAAGAGCCAAAGAAAAACTATTTCTATTTCATGCAAATGAAAGGAGATTGTGGGGAGGGGCAAGAGAACCAGCCTTGGCATCAATATTTCTATCAGAAATACCAGATAGTTTAATAGAAGGAGACTATCCACTTGCAGGGGGGACAGCTTTAAGAAGAGATAGACATCTTGATCGTTTAACTCGCCTAGACAAGTTTTCTTCTTCATCTCATAATCATTTATCTAATTTAGGTATTCCTAGTAATAGTGTTAGAAAAATGAGTTCTGGTCCTATACCAGGAAAAAAATGGGCTGTAGGAGATAAAATAATTCATTCAAACTTTGGCAAAGGTCAAATAACACATATTTTTGGTAGTGGGGAAAAGATATCAATCGCAATCAAATTTGATGGAATGAGTCCTAAAATTCTAGATCCTCGCTTGGCTCCAATAAAACCTATTGAAGATATTTCATAAACTAATGATTTAGTATTAATAATAAGTAAAGCTATTTATTTTTTAAACTTATGAAAGCCCCGGTCGATCCGGAGTTTATAAGCAACTTCCAAGGTTTATCTAAAGCTCTATTAAAAAGTTTAATCACAGCAGCGAAGAAGGCATCTATTGAAAGAATTGCCATAGTAGGAGGCGTCATAAGAGATGAACTTATACATATAATTCATAATCAAACTATTAAAAATTTTAATGACCTGGATCTAATTATCGAAGGGTCCCCAGAAATTTTTGCCCATCAAATAAAACAATTATTAGGAGAATCACGGGTTAGTATTAATCGTGTAAATAGTAATTATCAAACTATTGAATTAACTATCGATGGAATTTGCATTGACATTGCAAGAGCAAGGTTAGAAACATATCCACATCTTGCAAAAAACCCTGCCACGTCAAATACTTCTATAGAAAATGATCTGAAAAGAAGAGACTTCACAATTAATTCAATCGCATTTGATCTGAAAAAAAATCAATTAATAGATCCGTGTAATGGAAAAGATGCCATCTTAAACCGATCACTCGAATTGAATCATTCTCTTAGTATTTCAGAAGATCCAACAAGAGTAATAAGAGCAGCTCGTTATTCGACTAGACTTAATTTCCAATTATCTTCAGCATCTCTTCACCAAATTGAAGAAACAATAAATTCATGGCCTTGGGATTGGACTTCAAACAAGCGTTCTGAAGCCCCTCCTCCTGCCTTAGGGACAAGATTTGGTATGGAGGTAGAGCTTCTTTTAGAAAAAGAAAAATGGGCCAAATGTCTAACAAAGCTACAAGAATGGGGAGCATTAGTATTACTCGATCAAAAGATTCAACAAGAGAAATACTTAAATAGAAAACTTACTTGGGCATCTAGATTAGGGGTCCAAAGATTAACTGCTTTAGTTGCAACAGCAAAAGATCCATGTGCTCTTGCATCAAGATTACAATTAACTCAAACTCAGCAAAATCTTTTAAAAACAAGTGTTGATCTAAATGAAAATTTAGATTCAATCTACAAATCACAAGCTTATATAAATTGGCTTCCTTCACAATGGTGTGAATTGATTGAATCTCATACTTTAAATCCTAATGCAATAGCAATTTCCATATCTCTAGGTAAACCACTTTGGAGGTATTTATTGCACTGGTGGGGGAGATGGCGCCATATAAAGTCAAAAACTACTGCTCAAAACCTTATGAAAAAAGGTTGGTCCGAGGGCCCAGAATTAGGGATGGAATTAAAAAGGTTAAGGGATATGGAACTCAATAAAAATATTAAATTAAAATAGGTAAGTCAATATAAATCTACTATTCCTATTCTTGTCCAAGAGGAATTAATTGTAAGTTTCTTAGCCAAGTCTGAATTACAAGAAATAATTAAAGGGCCACATGTTTGGGGGTCAATTAACAACTCCTTAATGATTTCCACTTCCTCGTTATCCGAGCAAATGCTATCAAAAAGTAATTCTATAAGGCCTGAAGAGTTTTTACCTTGATTTAATAAAGACCAAGCAGTTCTATTAGCTGGGGCCAAAGTACTATGATAGCCATATCTTAAAAGTTTTTTTGCACCATTTAAACTTGGAATACGGTCAGCAAAAAGATTAACTTTCAATAACGGTAAACACGCTTTTAATCTATCAATGTTTGTTGCATGAATCATTTCCCCTAAATGTCCGAGCAACCCAAAACCTGTGATATCCGTACATGCATGTACTAAAGATTTCTGGGAGGAATTCAGACAGTTTGATCTAATATCATCCAAAAGAATATGTTGGCTTTGCGAAAGTTCAAATAATGCTTGATCTAAATAATGAGAATGACAATTCTCTTCCATAGCTGCAGCAAAAATAACACCACTGCCAAGCCCCTTACTAATAAGGATCTGATCGCCTAATTGAAGTCCAAATTTATTTAAAGGTTCACCTTCATTTTCAGCTATAAAGCCATTTACTGATAAAGAGACCTCTATCCCCATAGTGATTGAAAAGGGCACTGGGGCTCTAGATTCAAAAGTATGGCCTCCAATCAGCTTGGCTCCCTGAGGTTCTAATGCAGATTTAATTCCAGTAATACACTGAATCAGCATTTCCTCTTGCAAAGTTGGCGAAACAGCTGGGAGAGTAATCAAGGCTTGAGCAGAAGCAACAGATGAACCTTTTGCCCACAAATCAGAACAAGCGTGTAAAGAAGTTAAGCGCGCATTCAACCAAGGATCACTTATAAGTGCAGGAAATCCATCTACACTTTGAAACCAAGAAAGACCTTTTGCAAAAGATGCTACTAAAGCTGCATCTTCTGGACTGCTTTGTAATTCTTGAAGATCAGATGCTTTTAAAGCAGAGTTAAGGCATGTAGCTGAAATTTTCGCAGCACAACCTCTACAACCATCCATTGATTGTTCATTTTCCATTGTTGCCAAATTCTTGAACTTTTCTATAAAGCTTTTATCTAAAATCTCTTTCAATTTCCAAAAGATATTTTTAAAGCCAAATAGGAAAGGACCCCAAACAAACACAGCATTTTTTTTATAAGGATTTGCATAACCTCCGACCAACTGCAAAGCATTTTTTTGAGGGTGCCAAGAAATAAGGCTTTCACCAGCAAAAGATCTTTCAATATTTTTAGCTAAAGGTTTTGCTGCTCTAACTGCCCATACACCAGATGGAGAGCGATTATTGTTTTCTAACAATCCACAATCACCAACAGCAAATATATCTGATTGTCCAAGAACCTCAAAAGTAGCTTTAGTAAGAATCCTGCCACTCTTATTAACCTCCAAACCACTTGCTTTTAGCCATTGAGGAGCTTGGTTCCCCGTACATAACAATGCAGGGCCAAAGATTAAAGCTGTTTCATCTAATATTTCAATCTTAGCGCGATTCAATGCATGCTTAAAATGTTTATCTAGCTTGTTCAAATGAGCTCTCAATCTAATTCTTCTACTTGGCCACCTTTTCTTTAATGCAAAAACAATTTCAATGGCAGCAAGTCCCGACCCTATAACTGTTAATGGTGTTTTAGAGGCGCTATCTAAATCTAAATTTTTTATCCATTGGAAAGATTTTTTAAAGGGCTTGATAGGAACACTTAAACTCTTATCTAAAAGTATTTTTAATGTTTTGGCATCTACAGCAGTTTCAGATCCAACATCGATGCTTAACTTTGAAAAGCCAATAGAAGAACGAGAGTTAATAAAAACTCTCTTTTCATTAAGATCTAATGCATTAATTTCCCCAACAATAAAAGAGACCCCAGCACACGATGCCAATTTTCTTAAGTCTATTGAAGAATCCTCTAACTGATAATTTCCTGCAACAAGGCCAGGAAACATTCCTGAATAAATAGATGTACTATCTCTATTTATCAAAGTTATCAAACCCTTTGGCCTTAAATGTGGATTCATTGCCCAACGCAGCAAAATAAGTGCATGGGTATGGCCACCTCCTAATAACAAAAGATGATCAACCAACATTTTCCTTCAAATGATATTGAACAAGCCAACCAGCCTTCTTTTTTAGAGAATGCAAAGCTTGGTGTTTTAGGTGGGAGCGGTCTTTATTCAATAGAAAATCTTAAAGATGTAAAAGAATTAGAAATTGAAACACCATACGGCAAACCATCTGACAATTTGCGCTTAGGCAATCTAGAAGGAATGGAAGTGGTTTTTCTAGCCCGACATGGAAGGCATCACACTTTTACTCCTACTGAAGTTCCTTACAGAGCCAACATCTGGGCTTTAAGGTCATTAAATGTAAGGTGGATTCTTTCACCATCCGCAGTTGGATCTCTACAAGAACAAGTAAGGCCTTTGGATATGGTTGTACCTGATCAGTTTATTGATAGAACTCATCAAAGGCCTTTAACTTTTTTTTCTGACGGTGCTGTGGCTCATGTAACCATGGCAGATCCTTTTTGCCCCACATTATCTAGATTACTCACTGAAGAAGGAGAAAAGCTAATGCCTGAAGGCCGCCAAATTCATAAAGGTGGCACTTATCTTGCAATGGAAGGACCAGCATTTTCTACAAAAGCCGAATCTAATCTTTATCGAAGTTGGGGGTGCAAAGTTATTGGGATGACAAACCATACAGAAGCAAGATTAGCTAGAGAAGCTGAAATCGCATACTCTTCATTATCTATGGTGACTGACTACGACTGTTGGCATGAAGGATATGGGAATGTAAGTGTAGATATGGTTTTAGATAACCTTTCAACCAACGCAAAGCTCGCAACTAAAATAATAACTTCTACTGCAAAAAGAATTTCATCAACAAGGCCAAATAGCGATGCCCATAAAGCACTAAAAAACAGCCTTATGACCTCAAAAGATAAAGTTCCCCAGAAGACTCGAGTAAAAATAAACCTTTTTACAGAAAGTTACTGGGGAAACTTCAATGAAAAATAATTTTATTCCAGATTACTTAAGCAGAACCTACGCCTGTATAAGAACCATAGAAGAAAATACCTAGAACAAAAATAACTGCAATGCCTCCTGCAGTTGCTACTAACCATAAAGGTAGTTGCCCTTCTGTCCAACGTCGTTCCCATGAAACAGCTGGTCGACCATCTGGAAGCCTGTCTGGTAGACGTCCATCAGGTCCCTTTAATTTAGAGCTCATGATTAAAGAAGAATTTAATTAAAGAAATAGCTTGAGAACAAAATCCCTAGAACAAAAACAAGCAAAAGCCCTAGATAAAGGCTTGTTCGGTTCAGCTCAACCGAAAGCTTGTTTGGATTTGGATTGACTTGCATAGCTAAAAAAGTAAGTCGTAAATTAACGACGGATGAACTGCATAGCAGCAATGGCACCTAAGAAAAATACTGTTGGAATTGCCAAAGCATGAACTGCAAGCCAGCGCACCGTAAAAACTGGGTAGGTGCGGACTTCAACAGCCTGTAAGGGAGAAGAAGAATTTGTCATTGGTTATTTCAGGCGCAGATCAAGTTGAGCTTTTGACTCAAAGCGTTGCGTCACTACTGGAGCCTTACTTTCAGAAGCCTGAAAATAAGTATCTGGTCGTGGAGTTCCAAATGCGTCATAGGCAAGGCCAGTTGACACAAATAAAAATCCTGCGATAAAGATCGCTGGCAGTGTCACAGCATGGATAATCCAATAACGGACACTGGTAATGATCTCAAAAAACGGGCGTTCCCCGGTGGAGCCGGCAGCCATAGCCTCACGCGTATTATCTGCTAGATCCTACAAGGGTGTTACTAAAGATAGGGCAGGTTTATCAGCATGGTTACAGAGCGTTGTGCATTTAAATCCAATTTATGCATCCCCAACCCAGCGCAAAACATGTCCTCTTTCCCCTAGGGCAAAGCCTTTAGAGGAATTAGTCTGGGAATTTTCTATAAAAAATATTCGAATAAAATTTGTTGGAGTTGCGTAACCAATTGGATCTTTTTCCCAAGTTTTTCCTTCATCTTTACTGACTAAAAGAGTTCCATTCCCACCTGCAGCCCAAATTTCACCTTCAGGGTCCCAAGCCATATCCAAATAGTTATAACCATTAACTAAAGGAATAATTGGTTTTGACCAACTCTCATAATCATCAGCTTGTTCATTTAAACGAATTTCAGCTCCTCTTGAAAGCATCCAAAGCTGTCCATTAGGTTGAAATCCCAATGTTTGAACTCTCTTACTACTAGCCCTTTGATGAGACTGCCATGTTTGATCTTCTTTATCTAAGGTGACAAAGAAATTTCCTAAACTACTAACGCTTACATAAGACCCATCATCTCTTCTACGCAAATCCCTAACCCCACCAGAAGCTTCAGCAACCCTTGCTTCCCAATTATTTCCTCCATCAGTTGTTTGATAAACAGCACCTGCGGTAGTCGCGAGTTCAGCTGAGTCTTTATCAAGAGTAGTTATTAAATAAGGGTTTCCTGGTAATTTATTTCCAAGTAATAAACGAGTCCAGGTTTTCCCAGCATTATCACTATGCATAATCAAATTAGGTTGGCCCACCAGCCATCCTTCCTCACCTTTAAAATCAATACTCATTAGCCTAAAATTTTCTTCGCTCGGAATTTCTAAGTCTCTATCTTGCCAAGTAACTCCACCATCATTTGTTTCGAGAATCAACCTATTTGCCCCTACTAAAAACCCATGACTATCGTCTACAAATCCAATATCTAATGGATTATCATCGCTCGCTAATTTAATTTCTTCCCATGGGCTCATTTGTTGAGTAGGAAGTCTTGTAGTTGTAACACACCCACTTAGACCTAAGCCTAGGCAGAGAATTAATATGAGATTGAAAGAATAAACTAGTAGTTTTTTCATGATTTTCTTAATGCAAGGAATAGAGGGACAAGAAACAAGCAGCAGCAAAAGCTAACCCACCAAAAATAAGTACATTCTTCTGCCCTGGTGGAAGAGTATTAAAACCAAAGCCATAAACCACATTATCTTCAAATCCATCAGCAGGTTCAAATTTAGCTCCTATATCCTTATACGCTGGGTATCTTGCTCTGCAAACTGGGCATCTAAAACTTATTTGGTCAAGATCTAAAAAAGAGGTCCCTGGAGGAATTCCATATTTTTTAAGGCCTTCTTTAGGGTCATAAACATAACCACAACCTCTGCATTCAAATCTATTAAAACTAAGATCTCTCGGGAGATCTGGTTTTTTTTGATCAGAGTTTTGTTTTGCACCATCATCAGTACTAAATTCCATTTCATTGGATTTAGACTGATCAAATGCATTGTTCAGTTCATCGCTCACCGTTTGCACTTTCACACAACCCAACTCTATCTAGGAAAGTGCGCTTAAGTGAGTGTCAAAATAATAATAAAGTTTTTGATGCATCATGTTTGCTCTTCAGGGTTACGACGCATTTCTTGGCTTTCTTTTAATTTCAGCGGCTGTGCCCATTCTGGCATTAGTCACAAACAAACTTATATCTCCATTAAGCAAATCCGGGGAAAGAGAGCTGACCTATGAATCAGGGATGGAACCTATAGGTGGTGCATGGATTCAATTTAATATTCGTTATTACATGTTCGCGCTTGTTTTTGTGATTTTTGATGTTGAGACTGTATTTCTTTATCCTTGGGCAGTTGCATTTCACAAGCTTGGTTTATTAGCATTTATTGAAGCGCTCATATTCATCTCAATTCTAATTGTTGCACTAGCATATGCCTGGCGCAAAGGAGCACTTGAATGGAGCTAATTAAGTGACTGATCTTCCTTCAAAAGATGCTATTCGAGACATTCGTGAGGCTACTTGTGGCCCAGTTGGTGCACCGCAAATAACTAGTGACCTAAGCGAAAACATAATTCTTACAAGCCTTGATGATCTTCATAATTGGGCAAGATTAAGCAGCTTATGGCCGCTTTTATATGGAACTGCATGTTGTTTTATAGAATTCGCTGCTTTAATTGGTTCTAGATTTGACTTTGACAGGTTTGGACTTGTACCTAGAAGTTCACCACGACAAGCAGACCTTTTAATAGTGGCAGGGACAGTGACAATGAAAATGGCACCGGCTTTAGTAAGACTTTATGAGCAAATGCCAGATCCAAAATATGTAATTGCTATGGGGGCTTGCACCATTACAGGGGGAATGTTCAGTGCAGACTCAACTACTGCTGTAAGGGGAGTGGACAAATTAATTCCCGTAGACCTTTATTTACCAGGTTGTCCTCCAAGGCCAGAAGCTATCTTTGATGCAGTCATAAAGCTAAGAAAAAAAGTAGGGAATGAATCATTTACTGATCGAGAAAAAATAGCTCCAACTCATCGTTACTTCACGATTCCACATCAAATGAAAAGAGTTTCACCATTAACTAATGGCCAATACTTAAATTTAAAAACTGATGATGAATCTATAATGCTAAACCCTTCAACAAATATTAAAATAGAAACTAAAAAAGAAAGAGAAGAAGAAAAACAAACTTCTTCTAACTGAATTAATTAAATTAATCTAATCATGGAAAAAGAAGAGAGCAATAAAATTGAAAATATTTCTGAAAAAGAGCAAGTCAATGAGACTGGTCCTATCAGCAACTTTTTAACAAATGAAGGATTAGAGCATACAAACAGTGCACCTGATCATATCGGAATAGAAATTATCAATTTAGCACCAAGCAAACTGATTGATGTTGTATTAAAGTTAAAAGAAATAGGATTTAATTACCTTCAATGTCAAGGCGGATATGATGAAGGCCCAGGTGCAAATCTAGTTTCTTTCTACCATCTAATTTCTATAGAAGATTATTTTAAAAGCAAGCAACCTAGAGAAGTAAGGTTAAAAGTATTCCTTGATAGAAATGGGGATTTAACTGTACCATCTCTTTATAAAATATTTCGAGGTTCTGATTGGCAAGAGAGGGAAACTTTTGATATGTTTGGTATTATTTACGATGGTCATCCACGTCTAAAAAGATTATTAATGCCAGAAGATTGGAAAGGATGGCCATTAAGAAAAGACTATATTCAGCCAGACTTTTACGAAATGCAAGATGCATATTAATTTTCTCTTTTATATTTTCTGTAAAAATGCATCACAGCTCTTGAAAGGCGGGCAGGATCATGGCGCAATGTTGCACTAGTTGAGATGCCTTTTTGTAACGATGCAGTAAAAACTTTATACCCTTGGGCTCGAAGACTATTTAAATCACATTGAACTGGTTCCGCACCTCTTGAAAGATAATAATCAAGCAAAGGTGAAGGCGCGACAGATTCATGCGCCAAGATAAAATTAAAAATTCTTCTTGTAATCCCAAGACTAGCCAGTTGAGCTTCAATAGCCCTTACATGACCTGTTACATCAAGACCATCAGTCTCTCCAGGTTGAGTCATTAAGTTGCATATATATATTTTAGGGGCTTTGCTCTTTTGTATTGCCTCAACAATTTGCGGAACAAGCAAATTAGGTAAAAGAGATGTATATAAACTACCTGGCCCAAGCACAATTAATTCGGCATTTTCTATTGCCTCTATCGCACTAGGTAGTGCTGCTGGGTATTCTGGATAACATCCAATTCTTGCAATAGGAGATCTAACCTTCCCAATCGCAGACTCACCTTCAATTCGATCGCCATTTTCCAGCTCAGCCCATAAACTAACATCTGCATTAGTAGCAGGGACAACTTGGCCTTGAACAGCAAGTACACGACTTGAAGCTGTTATAGCTGTTTCAAGATTGCCAGTAATCGAAGTTAAAGCAGATAAAAACAAATTCCCAAAACTATGGCCAACTAATCCTGTGCCAGAGGAAAAGCGATATTGGAAAAGCCTTGTTAGAAGAGATTCTTCAGTAGAGAGAGCAGCCAAACAATTTCTTATATCCCCAGGGGGCTGAACACCTAGCTCCCTCCTCAAAATTCCACTACTCCCTCCATCATCAGCAACAGTCACAATTGCTGTAATTCGACTGCTATATTTTTTCAGCCCTTTAAGCAGAGTAGAAAGTCCTGTCCCCCCTCCTATTGCAACAATATTCGGTCCTCTATTGAGTTTACTTTTAGCACGCAAAGCATCTAGCAAAAGAGCATCCTTATCAGGTGCTACTGCCTTCTGTATAGATGTAAAGCTTCTACTCTGACCCCATATTACAAGAGAAATACCAAGAAGAAATACCAATGGTCCCGTAATACTTCGTGGCAAAAACTTCGTAATTGCTCCAATTAAAAAGAAGATACCTTCAACTAGCCAATAAATTGGCCTCAAATCAGCCCATATAGATGCTCCGAAAAAAGCTACTATTAATCCAATCCCAGATATAATCAACCATCTTTTTAGGACAAGCCCTGGCAATAGCCAGCTCAACGACCTTTGAATTCGCCAAAGCAAATCAAATTGATTCGCTCTTTTCGAATTGCTTTTTCGCCCTCCGAAACTTTTATGGCCTCTAGAGATCCTATCTTTCACAATCACTTATGAGAAAAAACACAATTGCAAAATCTGACAAATTAGACTCAAACGAACTCTAAGGGAAAGTCCTTTTCAGTCAAATTCAATAAATAAACAATATGGAAAATGTATCATCTACAAAAACATTATCTAAGAATTGCCCAGTTGTTCAGATGAGAGACCTATCAATAAAGCTAGGCCTAAATACTATTTTAAACAAAGTAAACTTAACAATGAAGCCTGGGGAAAGAATTGCGATAGTTGGGCCATCTGGGTCAGGTAAATCAACGATTTTAAGGCTATTAGCGGGTCTTTTACTACCCTCAAGTGGAGAATTAAAAATATTTGGGAACCTACAGAAATATTTAAGATTAGACCAGAATTATCCCCCTGATGTGCGATTGGTTTTTCAAAACCCAGCCTTAATCGCATCACTAACTGTGGCAGAAAATGTAGGTTTTTTATTAAGAAAAAGCTCAGACATTAGTGAAAAAAAAATAAATGAAATGGTTATTTCATGTCTTGAGGATGTAGGACTTTACAAAGTTGAAAACAAACTCCCAGGTCAACTCAGTGGAGGCATGCAAAAACGAGTCAGTTTTGCACGTGCATTAATAAAAGATCCTTACCACCCCTCTTATTCGTCCATGCCTCTATTACTCTTTGATGAACCCACCGCGGGACTAGATCCTGTTGCAAGTACAAGAATTGAAGATCTAATTGTCAAAACAACCACTTTAGCCAAAGGATGTTCAATAGTAGTTAGCCATGTAATGAGCACAATTGAACGGTCTGCTGAAAGGGTTTTAATGCTATATGGGGGAGGATTTCAGTGGGATGGTTCCGTTGAAGATTTCAAAACCAGTGAAAACCCTTACATTAAACAGTTCCGAACAGGTAGCCTTGAAGGGCCAATGAAACCTAAAGAAATTTAACTCCCATGCGGCGAAGCTTTCGTGATGCCATTGTTGGATTTTCCCTTGTAGGAGGAGTTGTCATTTTTTCAGGACTAACTCTTTGGCTAAAAGGGATCAAACTAACATCAAAGACCTGGTCTTTAACAGCTAGTTTCAATGATGCCAGTGGTTTATCCCAAGGCACTCCAGTAACTTTTAGAGGTATACAAGTAGGATCTGTCAAAAAAATAACTTTTGGGCAAAACAATGTAATGGCTAAAGTTTCTATCAACAATCCTGATCTGATTTTATTTCAACCTGTTTTTGCAAAGATTCAAACCAGCTCACTTCTTGGAGGGGATGCAGAAATAGCCTTAATAAGTAAAGGTTCGCAAATTAAAAGTCTTAGTTTTTCGCCAAAAAAAGACAATTGTTCATCAGAGTTAATTGTTTGTGATGGAGATTCCATCGAAGGGAGAGAATTGCAAGATATTTCTAAACTAACTGGAGAAATAAATAAGTTTCTTAATGAAGCTGAAAACAAAGAAATCATAGAGAAAGTTGTGACTTCTATAGAACAATTTGACTCAACTCAAGCAAACCTTGATGAATTAATACAATTGTCAAAATTAGAATTAAAAAAGACTCGTCCAATTATCAAAGATCTGAAAAAAAGTGTTTCACACATAAATAATATTTTAGGTTCAATCGACGATCCTGAAGTACTTAAAGATGTCAAGGCTAGTACAGCATCCATACAATCATTCACTGCAAAGCTTGATAAAATAAGTGACAAAGTTGATGAGCTCGTGAATGATGAAGATTTGACTAATGCTTTTAAAGATGCTGCAATTGGGATAGGTAAACTATTTAATGATATTTACAAATAATAGATTTATATTTATTTCACGGTATTAATTGCATCCATCGCAATTGAAGCCAAAGCTTGATCAGTTGCTTTGGGAAGTTGAACATATTTACCTCCTGCAGCTTCTGCCAACTCTTTACCAATACCACTAGCAATAAACTTTCTTTCAGTATCTATTACTAATAGTTTAATACCTAACATTCGATAACGCGAAGCAACATCTAAGACCTCTTGTTTCAAATCAACAGAACTCTCTCCTTCCAGCTCAGGCTGACCCAAAGATTTACTAAGGGGAATATTTCCTCGGCCATCTGTTATTGCGACGACTACAACTTGCCCTAAATCTCCTGTAGCAAGTGCATTAGCTCCGACTCGGGCCGCTTGTGTTAAACCATGGGCAAGAGGGGAGCCGCCTCCACAAGGCATTGTTTCCAGTCTTCTCTTTGCTGCTGTAATAGATCTTGTAGGTGGCAATAAGACCTCAGCCTGTTCTCCTCTAAATGGGATCAAGGATACTTCGTCACGACTTTCATAAGCTTCTGTTAAAAGTCTAATCAAGGCTCCTTTTGCACTTTGCATTCTATTGAGTGCCATTGACCCACTTGCATCCACAAGAAAGATAACTAAAGATCCTGCTTTCTTTTGAAGTAATTTAGCTCTTAAATCTCCTTCTTCTACAATTACTTTTCTTCCAGGTTCTCTTGCTTTACGGGCTTTTTGATAAGGGGCTGCTGCTCTCAAAGTTGCATCAACAGCAATTCTGGTAACTGGGCCTCTAGGAATAATTGGCTTTACATATCTACCTCTGCTATCACTAAAAACTGCTGACCTGCTTCCGCTACTACCACTTTTTGATTTTGCACTAGCAAAAAGTAATAAGTCTGGATCAATCTCGCAAGCCTCAGGATCAAGCATAAATTCTTCTGGGATGGGAGGTGCAGATTCATCTTCAGGGGTATCCTCATCTTCAGGGGTATCCTCATCTTGAGAGTTATCATCAGGGGTTTGATCTGGTGGAGGTGGGTTTTGTTCCTCAGGAGGCGGTGGCTCCATTTGTTCTTCCTCAGGTGGAAGCTGTAAAGCCCTTGGGGCAATGACAAGCCTTACTGCTACTTGCAAATCTTCAGCTTCAACAGTATCCCTTCCAGCAAGAGCAGCATGAGCTTTAGCAACACGTGCAGCATATAGCTCAGAGCGATGTCCTTCCACTCCTCCGCGAATAGCCTCATTAACAAGATATTTAATCTGATCCAAAGACAACTCAATATCTGGAAGCCATTGCCTAGCCAATATCAACTGCGTAGCCAAAGCGTCAGTTGCTTCATCCCAAATCTCACAGAAATTCTTGCTACTTCGTCCAAATGAAATAGCAGATTTTGTAATCTCTACTCTCTGTTCATTAGAAATAATCTGATCGGCTGATAAAACAATTGCAAATCTATCTAAAAGATGATCTCGAACAGCACCTTCTTCGGGGTTATACGTAGCAATTAAAAGAGGTCGCGATGGATGCTTAAGACTTAAACCCTCTCGCTCAACTTGATTCTCTCCAGAACCTACTGCAGCGAGCATCAAGTTAACTATTCCATCATCAAGGAGATTGAGTTCATCAATATATAAAACACCTCGATGAGCTTCTGCTAATAATCCAGGTTGAAATACAGGGCTGCCACTATCCAAAGAAGAAGCTACATCCACTGCTCCAACAAGACGATCCTCTGTTACTCCAATTGGCACTTGGACAAAAGGAGCTTGTATAACTTTCTTGGGGATATCTAAATTTGAATCATCTATTTTTTTATTTAATACATCCTCAAGTATTTTCTTTGTCGCATCATCCCATTCTTCAGGAAGGTTTGGATCAAGGTTCCTTCCATAAGGCCGAGCATTTGGTAAATCCTTGAAAGTATCAATATCAACTACTTCGATAGGAGGCAAAAGATCATGTAACCCTCTTGCTAAAACAGACTTGCCTGTTCCTCGACCACCCGCAATAATTACACCTCCTAATCCAGGATCCACAGCAGCAAGCATTAGAGCTAACTTTAAAGTTCCATGACCAGTTACTGCGGCTAATGGGAATGCCTTGTTCGATTCTTCCTTAAATGAAAGTTCTGAACTAATACCATTAAGTTCTTTTCCTGAAGTAACCATCGAATGTACCAATCCTGATCATTTTTGCATCAGTTTGACCAATTAGAGCATGTCTTCTATTAACTATTCAAAGCCAAGAGCAATTGCTATTGGATTAGGAGCCAATATTAAAAGCCCTATAGGCCCTCCAATTCTAACTTTAATTAAAGCAAGGCCGTTAATAGAACAAGCATTAACCCAATGGATTAAAAGTCTTAATCAAGTCACGAAAAATAACCTTTCCAAATCATCAAGCCTCAACTTTAAATGGTCACCTTTATACAAAACTCATCCAATAGGAGGGCCTTCGAAGCAACCAGCATTTATTAATGCTGCCCTAATGATTTGTGGAAAAGATCTATCAAAAATATCTCCTTCGGAACTTGCAGCCAAAAATCTTTTAAAAAGATTAGCTGAAATAGAAAAGATTTTTGGCAGAGACAGGAAAGCTTTAGAAATTCATTGGGGGCCTAGATCTCTAGATCTGGATCTTTTAGCATGGGGTGATTTACAAATAAACACGCCAGAACTAATACTTCCCCATCCCAGGTTAATAGAAAGAGATTTTGTTCTCATACCATTATCTGAAGCTCTTAATAAGGGAGAGAACAAACCACAAAGAATTCCACCTCAAAAAGGTTGGTCAGAATAAAGTTCAATTATCAGCAACAAAAATGTAATGTAAGAAAAATAAATTAATTCAATTATTTAAATTACATGAGTCCATTATCCGCCCCCGAACCTTCCAAAATTCTTGAAAATGTTCAATCATTAAATGCAAAAAAAATTCGATTTGAAATAAACCAATTTGAGCTCCCTATAGGCATAAAAAGTACTTTCGGGTTAATACGTCACCCCGGGGCAGCTTTAGCAGTGCCAATTACAGAGGAGGGGAAAGTCATTATTCTTAGGCAATATAGATTTGCCGTTGCAAGAAGAATACTTGAATTCCCAGCAGGCACTCTTGAGGAAGGAGAAGACCCTTTAAAAACAATTAAAAGAGAGCTCCAAGAAGAATCTGGCTATAAAGCTTCTCAATGGGATTATTTAGGCTTAATGCTTCCTTGCCCTGGTTATTCCGATGAAGTCATTCATCTTTTTCTAGCTCGAGAACTAACACCTTTAAGTAAAAAGCCAAAAGGAGATGACGATGAAGATATTGAAGTATTAGAAATGTCTAGCAATGAATTGGAGAAAAGTATACATAGCAATGATGAAGCTTTAGATGGTAAAAGCATTACCGCTTGGCATAGAGCATGTAATTTTTTAGACCTATAGAAGGTTGATTTATTGAAACTAAATGAGAGAGGCCTTCTGAATTGATTGCTTAATTGCATTCACTACATAATCTTGTTGCTCAATACTTAACTCAGGAAATATTGGCAAGCTAAGAACTTCACTGCAGAGAATCTCTGTATTAGGAAGAGAATTAATTTTATTTCCTAATTTTTGATATACGGGTTGAAGGTGAATGGGTATAGGATAATAGATAATTGTATTAACACCATACTCAGACAAGGTTTGTTTCAACCAATCCCTTGAAGAGCTATTAGGTAAATTAATATTATTAATTATAGGTTGTTTATTTACATCTTGATTTATTATTGCCTTATCTAAAATAGAACTTTGAACTCTAACGACAAATTGATTCCATGAATTAATATGCGTATGATTTTGAGAGAATTCAGGAAGAATTATACCTGGTATATCTTTTAATAGTTGATGATATCTTTTAGCTATTTCTGTTCTTTTTATTACCCATTTAAACAGGTGCTCCAATTTGACATTTAAAACAGCTGCTTGTATTGCATCCAAACGACTGTTGTAACCAAGTTGAGTATGAAAATATCTTCTAGGCATGCCATGAACAGCAAGCTGTCTTATTGCTGTTGCTAAATTTTCATCATTTGTAGTTACAGCGCCACCATCTCCTGCGGCTCCAAGATTCTTAGTAGGAAAAAAACTAAAGCAACCAATATCTCCAATACTTCCAACAGGCTTCCCACCCCATTCAGAACCAGCAGCCTGAGCACAATCTTCAATTACTTTAATCTCATTCCTCTTAGCAAACGACATGATCTGATCCATATCAACAGGTCTGCCAAAAAGATGCACAGGCAAAACCGCTTTTGTTGATTGAGTTACTGCTTGTTGAAGTAAATTCAGATCCACCAAATAATTAGCTGGATCAGTATCTACAAAAACTGGTTTAGCCCCTACATTACTGATAGCTTCAGCTGTCGCAAAAAAACTAAAAGATGGAGTTATCACCTCATCCCCTGGACCAATATTCAATGCTCTTAAAGCAAGTATCAAAGCATCTGTTCCACTGTTACACCCAATAACATGCTTAACACCAGTTTTTTCTGCAAAAGAACTTTCAAATTTTTTGACTTCTTCTCCTCCTATGTAATTACCACTACTTAAAACATTCAAAACAGACGACTTTATATCCTCTCCGATTTCGGATAACTGTTGATCAAGACTAAATGGAGGTACCTGCATATTTGGCACCTTAATGCCTCAAGTAGTTACTCTTCCAGCTTTGAGGCATCTTAATTTAAAAATCAACCAAACCAAGGAGGCTCAGAACCCGGTATCCATTTAATATTACAGCCAATAGAAGGTTTTTGATTCTTTTCAACCTCTTTAAAATTCAAAACAGAATCCAAAGCTTCCCTAAGATCATTTCCTGTTACTGGAATACCATTACCAGGAGAACTTTCATCCAATTGACCTCTATAAACCAACTGCTGTATACCATCCTCAGGTGAAGGTGAAAACAGAAAAAAATCAGGCGTACATGCTGCCTTTAAAGATTTTACAAAAGACTGGCTTAAATCAAGCAAATAAGGGAACCGCCAATTATTCTCTAAGATCTGTTTTTTTAAATAATCAGGTCCATCTTCAGGGTGAGTTAGCAAGCAATTGCTTGCAACCCCCACAAATTCAACTATGTCCTTAAAATCAATCTCCAATTGACTTATTTGACTTTCAATATGCTTTACGAATGGACAATGAGCACAAAGTATCATTATTAAAATGGGTTTTCTAGAAAGCATCTTGTTATTAATTCTTTTTAAAGAACTTGAAAACCCATGAAAGCTCTGACCTGACCCTCTTAATAATGGCAAGTCAAAAGAGGGCAAATATGTGCCTAGTGGCAACATCGTGGATGAAACAAGAACCATGCTTTAACTATTTAGAAAGAAGATATAAACAAAATAGTTTCTTATTGATATGGATGAATGCACCCTTAGTAGGAGAGAATCATTAAAACCCTCTAAATATTTCTAGAAAAGATGCTTCTCGATCTAAGTGGCAAAAAAATCCTTGTAACAGGAATAGCTAACAATCGTTCAATTGCTTGGGGAATTGCTCAACAACTTCATGCAGCCGGGGCAGAATTAGGAATAACATATTTGCCAGATGAAAAAGGTAGATTTGAAGGTAAAGTGCGTGAATTAACTGCTCCTTTAAATCCAAGTCTATTTTTACCATTAAATGTTCAAAATAATTCTCAAATTGAAGAGGTCTTTAATGAAATAAAAAACAAATGGAACCAGCTTGATGGACTAGTACATTGTCTAGCTTTTGCAGGGAAAGAAGAATTAATTGGCGACTATAGTGATACATCTTCTGAAGGGTTTGCACGAGCACTTGATATCAGCGCATATTCTTTGGCCCCTTTATGCAAATACGCGAAACCTCTTTTCAGCGAAAAGGCTGGTGTAGTTACGCTGACATATTTAGGAGCAGAAAGAGCAATACCTAATTACAACGTTATGGGAGTAGCGAAAGCTGCTCTTGAGGCATCTGTTCGTTACCTTTCTGCTGAATTAGGGGCTGACAAACAAGTACGTGTAAATGCAATCAGTGCAGGTCCCATAAGAACCTTGGCCAGTTCTGCAATTGGAGGGATACTAGACATGATCCACAATGTGGAGGAAAAAGCTCCTTTGCGCAGAACAGTTACCCAAATAGAAGTAGGGAATACTGCAGCATTCTTATTAAGCGATCTAGCTAGTGGGATATCTGGACAAACTATTTACGTAGATGCTGGTTATTCCATTAACGGAATGTAATTTAAGTGT
This sequence comes from Prochlorococcus marinus str. MIT 0918, assembly GCF_027359415.1. Lineage (NCBI taxonomy): Bacteria > Bacillati > Cyanobacteriota > Cyanophyceae > Synechococcales > Prochlorococcaceae > Prochlorococcus > Prochlorococcus marinus. Next base: position 1,558,036 of record NZ_CP114780.1, on the reverse strand, counting down.
CACCATGGCTTTAATTGAACTAATGATATGACTTCCAACAGACAAGCTGAAGTCCAGCGAAAGACTAACGAGACGAATGTCAAAGTTCGCGTCGTATTAGATGGCACAGGACAATGCAATGTATCTTCTGGGATTGCATTCTTAGATCATATGCTTCATCAACTTTGTAGTCATGGACTGCTTGATTTAGAGATTAGAGCGACCGGTGATACTCATATTGATGACCATCACTCCAATGAGGATGTAGGCATTGCTCTAGGGCAAGCATTATCGAAAGCTCTTGGAAATAGAAAAGGAATTTATCGCTTTGGTCATTTTATTGCGCCTTTAGATGAGGCATTAGTACAAGTTACGCTCGATTGTTCTGGCCGCCCTCATGTAAGTTATGGACTTAATATTCCTAATCAAAAAATTGGTAGCTATGACACAGAATTAGTAAAAGAGTTCTTTATTGCTTTAGCAAATAATAGTGGTTTAACATTACATATTAATCAATTAAACGGACAAAATTCACACCATATTGTTGAAGCATGCTTTAAAGCTTTCGCGAAAGCACTTCGGATGGCAATCGAATTAGATGCTAGAAGAGCAGAATCAATTCCTAGTAGCAAAGGAGTCCTTGAACAAGCTGGGTAAAACCTAATTTTAAAACCTAAACGAATACCAACTCGCGTTTTGCTACCAATTACGCGAAGATCATAAAAGACATATATCAATTTTTTGTGGCAAAACTTGCAACAAATACTGATTTACCAAGTGGGCTTGAGACTTTTAAGCAACAAGATTGGTCCAGTGCTTACTGCAATGTAGAAAAAGAATGCAGCAATATCCAATTAGATCTAATTAAAGGAGAAATACCCAAAAAGCTCAGCGGCATTTTTTATAAAAACGGTCCAGGAGTTTTAGAGAGGAATGGGCAATGGGTTCATCACCCATTCGATGGAGATGGAATGATTGCCTCAATAAATTTCCAAAATGGAAAAGCTAAATTTACTAATCGTTTTATCAGAACAAAAGAATGGATAGAAGAAGAAAAAGCTGGGGAGTTTCTCTACAGAGGTGTGTTTGGCACTAAAAAACCAGGTGGTGCAATTTCTAATGCCTTTGACTTGCGATTAAAAAACATAGCAAACACTAATGTAATTAAGCTTGGCAATGAACTTTTAGCGCTTTGGGAAGCAGCAAGTCCTTATTCTCTTGATCCTGAAACTCTCGAGACTCATGGGATAAGCAACATTAATGGGGCTCTCAAAGCTAACGAACCATTTAGTGCTCACCCTCGTTTTGACCCAGGACACCACAAAGAGCCAAGAATGGTTTCCTTTAGTGTCAAAACAGGACCCAAAAGCACTATTCGCTTAATGGAATTCTCAATACAAGGTCAAAATGCAGGTTCTCTTTTAAGCGACAGGAAAGATACTTTTAAGGGTTTTGCGTTTTTACATGACTTCGCAATTACTCCAAATTGGGCAATTTTTCTTCAAAATGCTATTGATTTCAATCCTTTACCATTCATACTTGGCCAAAAAGGTGCTGCACAATGTTTGAAATCCAAACCTAATGGACAAGGAAAATTTTTGTTGATACCTCGAGATTGTGGGAAATTTGCTAATAAACCTCCTCAAATCTTTGATGCTCCTAATGGCTTTGTTTTTCATCACTTAAATGCATATGAAAAAAAACAAGAAGTTGTTATTGATAGCATTTTCTATAAAGACTTTCCTTCAATTGGGCCTGAAGAAGATTTTCGCGAAATCAACTTTAATGAGCTCCCCGAAGGAATTTTAAAAAGATGTCGAATAAATCTTTTAACAAACAAAATTGAATGTGAAATATTAAGCAAACAATGCTGTGAATTTGCAATGGTTAATCCAAACAAACAAGGGTTACCTGCCAAATATAGCTGGATGGCCACTGCCGCAAAAAAATCCGGGAACGGTCCTCTCCAGCAAGTTAAAAAATTAAATCTAATTAATAATGAAACACATTATTGGAACGCTGGTTCTAAAGGATTTTTAAATGAACCTATTATGGTCCCAAATAATCCTGCAATAGAAGAAGATGATGGATGGATTCTAAGTTTAATTTGGAACGGGGAATCGAAAACTTCAGAATTAATTATCTTGCAAGCAAGTGATTTATCTCACCAAGCAACATTAAAACTACCAATAAAAATTCCTTATGGATTACATGGAAGTTGGGTTAATTTAAATCAAACTAAATCCATAGAATTAACATAAACTTATAAATCTAAAAGCCGTTTTAAATAAGGTGTTAATGCTTTAAATGCACGGCCACGATGGCCTAAAGCCTCCTTCTGATTAAGTTCCATCTCTGCATAAGTTAAACCTGTCCCATCAACCTCAAAAACAGGGTCATATCCAAACCCATTTGTCCCTCTTGGTAGATTTGTAATCACCCCATCACAACGCCCTTCTACTTCAACTAAAATTTCATTATTAGGAGAAGCAATACAAAGTGCAGAAGAAAAATATGCACTCCTATTATCGCAAAGTTCTAATTCTTTCAATAATCTCTTAATTCTTTCAGAATCATTTTTTGCATACCTAGAAGAATAAATACCAGGTGCCCCATTTAGAAACAAAACACTTAATCCTGAATCATCAGCAAGAGAAATTTCTCCTGTAGCAGAAGCTGCAGCTAAAGCTTTTATACGTGCATTTTCCATAAAAGACACACCGGTCTCTTGAACCTTCAAGTCAGGAGGCTGACCAAGAATAACCAAAGGGAAATTAGATAAAAAGTTTTTAAATTCATTAATTTTGCCATCATTAGCACTAGCAATTACAAGTTTGGAGAAGTCTCTATAGGTCCTTAAATTCATATTCTCTGAGCGAAATTAATAGCCCAATTAAGATTTTTCTCCACCTCTTGTTTTGTTGGTGCTTCACAATAAATTCTTAATAAAGGCTCGGTCCCAGAGAAGCGAAACATTAACCAATGCCTTTCAGCAATTCTTAACTTATATCCATCCAACAAAATGACTTCCTTGACAGTGCTATCCCCTATTAAAAAATCTTTTTTAGTAGCTAGTGCTGATTCTATCTTTTGTCTTGACTGATCATCAGAAAGACGAATATCAACACGATCGTAAGCACTTTCCCCAAAACGTTTTTGTAGAGAACTCAAACGCTCGCCTAAAGGTTCTCCTCCATTAACAATAGCTTCTAACAAAAGTAGACCAGCATATAAAGCATCTCTTTCTGGTATGTGATCTCCGAAACCAATTCCTCCAGATTCTTCTCCTCCAATCAAAACTTTTCTTTGAAGCATTTCTGCCGCAACATATTTAAACCCGACCGGCTTCTCAATCACCTCTCTACCCCAATCTTCTGCAACCAAACTCATGCAATCAGAACCACTAACTGTTTTTATTACGCAACCAGGAATTTTCCTGACACCTGCTAAATGTTCAATTAGAAGAGGTATTAATAATTGAGAACTGCAAAATCTACCTTCTTCATCTATAGCAGCTAGACGATCACCATCACCATCAAAGGCCAAACCAATTGCTAGTTGTCCAGCACTAGAAAATGATCTCACAGTATTAATTAATTCATCCAAGTTTTTAGCCAAAGGCTCAGGTGAAGTTCCTCCAAAAAGTGGGTCTCGTTTCATTCTGATCTCATGAACCAAATCACTTGAAGAATCACCTAAAAGTTCCTTCATACAACCTGCCGCAGTTCCATGCATAGAATCGACTACAACCTTCAAACCAATATCAGTTAACCCCTTAATTAAAGAAGGGATATCAATTTTTCTTTTTAATCCAATAAGATGTTCTCGACGACAAGAAAATAGTTTGGTCTCTCCTTCTTTGGGTATTGTCACCCCTCCTGCAACCAACCTATCTTCTACAGCTTTTGTAAAATCTTCTTCAACTGAACCACCAAGAGGACCTTTAATTTTTAAGCCTAACCATTCAGGCGGATTGTGACTAGCAGTAATTACCAATGCTCCTAAAGCATTGTTCTCAACAACAGCCCAACTGCAAGAAGGAGTTGTAACACTTGTATCAGCCAACAAAGGCTCCAAATCACACCCTCTAACGGCAGAAGCAATAGCTTCTGCGAATTCAAAAGCTAAAAACCTTCTGTCATAGCCAATTATAATTTTATTAGTTAAGCCTTCATTGGCTCTATAAACCATTTCCTGAGAAGCAGCTACTGCAACTAATAAAAGCCTTTCTAGAGTGATATCAACACCTAAGATACCTCTCCACCCATCAGTTCCAAACTTGATTGGATCGGCCTCTAATTTGATAAAGCTCTTAGACATGAAAATCAACTAAATAAACAAGCGAAAAGAAACCAAATTAATCTCAATATATGCTTAATCCCATTCTAGAAAGAAACTTAATAACTGATCGTTTGTTTTTCAGCTGGATACGCTGCAAAAGGAAAGCTTGGCTAGATCTATATGAGCAAAATCATCACAAAGTCTGGACAGCTCACCGAGCTCTCCAACTTGACCATCAATACAAGAGTATCCAACAATTTCTAAATACAACCCCTGGGAAAGGGGTAAAGGCATGCCAACGAGGAGACATAGGTGTTATTGGATTACGTCTTAGGAGGGTAGGTCCTACAGATATATATCTTGAAGGACATCCAACAATGCTCTATAGAATTGAAGGTAGTAGCTGCTGGGGAAATTACTCTTATATTCCAATCATTGTTCGTCAAGGTCACAGACTTACAAGAGAAAATCGTCTTGCGATTGCATTGTGGGCCTATTTGCTTGAGGAATTTCAGCAAGGACAAGTTAACCACGGTATTGCAGTCTCTAAGAAAAGAAAGAATCTAGAGATACAAGACATATTAATTTCAAAAAATCTTCGTAGTGAGTTATTTGAATCTTTGATCAAAGCAAAAAAAGATTTAACTCAAATCGCAATTCCTCCTTTAACTAATGAGAGAAAAAAATGCACACTTTGTTCCTGGAGAGAATTATGTAATAAAACAGCATCTAAAGAAGGTGACCTAAGTGAAGTCAGTGGAATTGGAGCAAAAAGAAAAAATATTCTTCAAGAGATAGGCATTCAAAGTGTAAATGATCTTGCATCAACAGATCCCTATTTCCTAACGCGTAAATTAAACAAGTATGGAGATCAGCATGAATCTATCGCACACCAACTGATTCTTCAAGCAAAGTCTCAAATAGATTTAAATCCTACAAGAATTACATTAAACCCTCTATTAAATGAAATTAGAAATACTAAAGGAGTTTTAATTTATGACATTGAATCAGATCCAGATAATCAACATGATTTTCTCCATGGATTCGTTAGTGCTAAAATAAGAAATAACCAAAGTTGGGATTTAGAAGAGACTAAATATCATGCAATACTAAATCTCTACAAAGATAAAGAACATTTAACATGGGGAAAAATCAATCAGAAGATCAATTATTTCTATAATTGGCCAATACTTCATTATGGTGAAACTGAATCACTGGCTATATATCAAATGGCAAAAAGACAAGGTGCAAACATTAGTGAATTAAAGAATCTTAAAACTAGGCTAATAGATATTCATGCCTGCTTGAAAAATAGTTGGTTATTACCTATTAGTAATTACAGTTTAAAAACAGTTGCAAAGTGGCTAGGTTTCAAGTGGAGATTGGAAGGGGCTGATGGAGCCAAAGCATTGCTTTGGTGGAGGCAATGGGAAAGCTCTAACTACAATAGGAAATCCTCTTCAAATCTATGCAAAAAAATTTTAGATTATAACCAAGACGACTGTCTTGCAACTTGGGAAATAGCAAAGTGGTTATTAACTAATTCCAATTAATTAATATAACTAGAACCTATTGGATTCATAACCTCAATAGATCCAATTTCATTAGTTAAATCAAGTTTCTCCCTATATAAATAATTTCTTTTTATCAAAGCAAGTCCAACATATAAAGAATCATATCTTATTACATTTGTAACAAGTCCTGCGTTTTGATTTGAACTATTTTGATCAGAAATTATTAATTTATCGCCAGAGTGAAACTCATGTAAAGACTTAAACAATCTCAACTCACACTTTACTTTTCCAATGTTTTTAAGTTTAGACAATGTTTCTTGACCTAAATAACAACCCTTATCAAGACTAACAAGATCAGACAATCCTATTTCAAAAGGATTATGAGTACCATTCATATAGTTTAGTCCAATAGGAAAACCTTGATAAATGATCCATAGATTCACTGAATAACTATCAGCAGATTTAAGATTATTAAAGTATTGAGGTAATTTCTGATCATTAAAAATCCATTCTGTCTTAGAAGCTTTCCATGACTCTTTATTACTCATATGTTGAATTCTACGAATATTATCTTCACATATAATTTCAACTTGATCGGAAGGGAAAATTACATGATTGAAGCCATTAATTAAATCTTTCTCATTACCTCCTAAAACAACAAAACATAAACAATCATTGATCAGCTGAATCTCAAGCAATGATTTAACTCTTCCAGTTGGTGAAAGCCAACATGACCTAACAAAAGTTCCTTCTTCTATACTTAATAAATCAGCAGTAGTTTGTCCTTGAAGAAACTTTCTACTATCTTTCCCCTCTATTTTGTATAGAGGCAAAGATAAATCCCAGAACTTATCTTGGAACAAAGTCACTACGAAAGTTCTTTATACTTTTTTGACACTTCATCTAAGCAAAAAAGACTCTTCAACTCCAATCCTCCTTTTTTAATTTCCATTTCACCACCTTCTTGGCGATTCACAATACAAACAATACTTTTGACGATATAACCAGCTTCTAGTAATTGATTAACTGCTTTCAAAGAAGAAGCTCCGGTTGTAACAACATCCTCCAAAACAGTTATCAATGTTCCTTTAGGAGGTAAAGGGCCCTCAAGCCAAGCAGCTGTACCATACCCCTTGGGCTCCTTCCTCACAATCAAAGCATCAAGGGACCTACCCTCCATTACGGCTGCCATTGCTACTGCACTAACCAAAGGGTCACCACCTAAAGTCACTCCAGCAACTGCGATTGCATCAGGATCAATTCTTTCAAGCATCATATTGCTTAACAATAAAAGGCCTTCGCCACTCAAACTTACAGGCTTGCAATTTACATAATGATTACTCTTCTTACCAGAAGCAAGAGTAAATTCTCCTTGTCGATAGGCATTAGTTGCAATTAGATTTAGTAACCTGTCACGTGATTTTTTATTCGATTTTAAAAGCAAATTCATTTGGGAAATTACATCTTTGAAGGATTGACTTGTCTAATCCTCTTAGCTTTTAATTATTATTCCTTGAAAGGCCTTAAATTCACCAAAGACCTTTTTAAAAATTTATTTCCCCTGGGGGTGTAGCAATCTGGTGAATGCAGCGAACTCATAATTCGCCTTAGGCGAGTTCGATCCTCGCCACCCCCATTGCAACTTAATTAATGCAGTTTCTCCTCCTTGGCATAATCATTGCCTTAACAGCTTTTTTTGCTGCAGGAGAATTAGCTATTCTTCGCATCAGGCCTAGTCGAGTAGCCAAGCTGATAAAGGAGAAAGAAGCTAGAGCTAGTTCTGTTCAAAGATTACAAAGAAGGCTTAGGAAAGTGTTAATAGTGGCGCAGTTAGGAATAACTGTTGCCCTGGTAAGTCTTGGATGGTTATTAAATAATCTAAGTAATATTTGGTGGTCATTGGAAAACCAAAATGCACTTATATGGAATCTCAGCCTTTTTTTAATTGTAGTAGTACTAACAACAATAATTGCTGGATTAGTGCCTAAAGCAATTGTTCTAAATCGACCTGAATCAGCAGCTCTATATCTAGCTCCACTACTTGAAGGAATAATTCAAGCCATTTCACCTTTGCTTTTTTTATTAGAAAAGATTGCTTCTTCTTTGCTGAAGGTAGTTGGACTAAATAATAAATGGGACTCACTTGCATCAGCGTTATCCGCAGGTGAACTAGAAACTCTTATAGAATCAGGAGGGGTAACCGGACTAAGACCTGATGAAAAAAATATTTTAGAAGGGGTATTTGCTCTTCGGGACACACAAGTCAGAGAGATTATGGTTCCTCGTTCAGGGATGGTGACTCTTCCAGATACAGTAAAATTCTCTGACTTAATGAAAGAAGTCCATTTAAGTAGGCATGCTCGTTTTTTAGTTACAGGGAAATCTCTTGATGATGTTCTGGGAGTTTTAGATCTCCGTCAATTAGCAGACCCAATAGCAAAAGGGGCTATGCAACTCGACACACCATTGAATAACTATATAAATCCTGTCCCTAAGGTTCTTGAGACTTGCACCTTAGATAAAGTCCTTCCATTAATAAAAAGTGGGAGCCCATTTTTATTAGTTGTAGATGAACATGGTGGTACAGAAGGTCTAATTACATCTGCAGATTTAACTGGTGAAATTGTTGGAGACGAGATAGATCAAGGAAAAAAAGATCCTTTTCTCAAACAAATTGATTCAAATCCAAATAAATGGCTTTCAGCAGGGAACTTAGAACTTATTGAAATAAACCGTCAATTGCACCTTCAAATTCCTGAATCAAATAATTACCATACAATTGCAGGCTTTCTTCTTGAAAAATTTCAAGAAGTACCCGCCAAGAGGGATTTTCTTATTGATAATGAAATATATTTTGAAATCACTTCAATGAAAGGTCCTAAGATTGAGACAGTAAAGATAATCTTGCCTGAAAAAGCTTCAAAAGAAGAAACATAAAGGATATTCTCATTTAATGAATATGAAGTTTTTGCAATGAACCCCATCATGATTCCTGTAAAGGTTGGGGTGATTGGTATAGGAAACATGGGTTGGCACCATGCAAGGGTTTTAAGTCTTCTTAAAGACGCTGAGCTTGTTGGTGTAGCAGACTTGGATCCTGAGAGAGGGAACTTAGCAAAAGAACAATTTAATTGCTCATGGTTCGAAAACTATGAGGATCTAATAGAAGAAGTCGAGGCAGTCTGCATTGCCGTACCCACTTTGTTGCATCACAAAGTGGGTCTAAATTGTTTAAAAGCAGGCAAGCATGTCCTTATAGAAAAACCTATAGCAGCTAATCAACAAGAAGCTTCAGAACTCATAGACGCCTCAAATAATGCTAATTGTTTGCTTCAAGTAGGTCATATTGAAAGATTTAATCCTGCATTTAAAGAACTAACAAAAGTTGTTACTGATGAAGAAGTAGTTGTTCTAGAAGCAAGGCGACATAGCCCTCATGCTGACAGAGCCAATGACGTATCAGTGGTGTATGACCTTATGATTCATGATCTGGATTTAGTTCTTGAATTAGCAAATGCGCCAGTTGTAAGGCTCGCAGCGGTTGGAGGATGCAGTAGTAAGGGACCAATGGATTATGTAAATGCAACACTTGGTTTCGAAAATGGAGTAATTGCTAGTCTGACTTCTAGCAAAATGAGTCACAGAAAAATAAGAAGTTTAAGTGCACATTGTAAAAAAAGCTTAGTAGAAACTGATTTCTTAAATCACACACTGCATATTCACCGTAGAGCTCATGAATGGTATTCAGCAGATCATGGAGAACTGCTTTATCGTACAGATGGTTTTGTTGAAGAAGTCAGTACAACCTCTATAGAGCCCCTTTATGCAGAACTCGAACATTTCCTCCAATGTGTTAGGGGTCTTGAAAAACCTGCTGTAGATGGGCTACAAGCATCAAGAGCATTAATTTTGGCTGACTTAATTGAAAAAGCTGTAGATAAACCTGGTGAAGGATTATCACTAGATCAACCAATATAAAACTAGCTTTAACTCAAATTACAGAGAAAAGCAAAAATAACACCTAAAAAGTAGAGGGACAGACTAAATCAATCCCAAAAAACTTAAATTTGATTAAGGATCCCTGATTTAACGGAATCCAACTGCTGCTTGCCAAACAAATACAAGCAAAAAGAACAGAAGTGGTATTAAAGGAAGCACATCAACCGTTGGGGCATAAATTTGATAGGCCTCAGGCAACTGAGCAAGTAGATCGAAGGTAAGCGATACCATCCCTAAATAATCAATGGACTTTTGCAAATGACATTACCACGTGTGACGCGCAATAGAGTCTTTCTGCCACGGAGCGAAATCCTCTGAAAAACAACCATCTTCTATTGCTGTGGCAATAGCTCTCACAAAACGAATCAAATGACTAATGTTATGCAAGCTTAATAAAGTAAGTCCAAGCAATTCATTAGAACGAATTAAATGATGGAGATATGCTCGGGTGTAATTAGTACAAGTTTCACAAGTACAGGTTTTATCAAGAGGATCAAAATCGTTCCTAAAGCAAGAATTACGTAAATTCCATCGTTCATCTCTAACCAATGCAGCTCCATGCCTACCCAATCGAGTAGGGAGAACACAATCAAAAAGATCAATTCCATTAGCAACTGCTATTGACATTTCTCGAATTGAACCTATTCCCATTAAATACCTAGGAACTCTTTCTGGTAAAAACGGGGCCAAATGCCGAACAATTTTATGAATCTCCTCAGTTGGCTCACCCACACTAACTCCTCCAATTGCAAGACCTGGCAAATTAAAACTCGAAACAGTTTTTAGGCTTTGCTCCCGCAAATCATGAAAACAGCCCCCTTGCACAATCCCAAATAAAGCTTGATCCTTTCTTGTATGAGCTTGAACAGCCCTTTCAAGCCAATTATGAGTTCTTCTGCAAGCAATCTCCACATCATCTCTGCTAGCTGAATATGGAGGGCATTGATCAAAAGCCATAATGACATCAGCCCCTAAATTCATTTGAATTGCGATAGCTTTTTCAGGAGTTAATTCAATTCGCTTACCATCGCGGTGATTCCTAAAAGAAACTCCTTGATCATTTATTTCATTTAGCTTCCCTAAACTAAAGACTTGAAATCCTCCTGAATCGGTAAGAATTGGATGCTCCCAATTCATAAATTTATGAAGCCCCCCTGAATCTTTTACTATTTTTTCTCCTGGATTTATATGCAAGTGATAAGTGTTGGCCAAAATCATTTGAGCACATGTTTCTTTCAACTGATTAGAGGTAATACCTTTTACTGTTCCCATTGTTCCTACTGGCATGAACTGGGGAGTACGAACAATGCCATGAGGAGTTGAAAAACTGCCAACTCTTGCAAAAGTATTCGGACAATTTACGTGAATCTTGAAATCAAACATATTTTCTTTTATAAAGAACCAATAAAGCATTTAAACTTATTCCAACCTACTTTGTTATATAAACTATTTCTTTTAAGAGGTTTTTTATTCTGATTTCACCTAATTGGTTAAGAGAGCTTGTCGGAGCTGGGGTCTTTTATACAATTTTACCCAAAGTCCCATTAGTTAAACCAAAATTCACAGGAATTGCACGTTTTGCTCCTATCATAGGTTTATTTATTGGGATATTTGAAATATCTATATTATTATTTTTATCTAATTTAGGTTGGCCTTATGAATCCCTACCTTTTATTGCCATATCTATTAATTTATGGCTAACAGGAGGATTACATTTCGATGGTCTTATGGATACAGCAGATGGGATAGCTGCTGGCAAAAAAAAATCTATTGAAGCAATGAAGGATAGCAGAGTAGGAGCAGGAGGTGTTATGGCATTAACTATTAATATAGCATTACAAATAGCAGCATTATATAAAATTAAATTACTATATATTTACGCTATTCCAATAGCATGTTTCTGGGGCAGATATTCTCAAATCATAGCAATAGGAAATTATCCATACATAAATAGCAATGGTTTTTCAAAGTTCCATCAAGATACTTGGGGAGGAAATGTCAAAGAATCAATTCCTTCTGTTTTTTGTATTGCATGCATTCTATCTTATTTAGTCAGCATAAATATTGATGAAAATAGCAAGATATTTCTGATAATTATAACCTTGATAGGAATTATACCTGCAATTCTAATTCCTAATTACCTAGCTTTTTGTCTTGGAGGACAAACCGGAGACACTTATGGAGCTTCAGTGATATTAGTAGAAACATTTGTTCTTACATTAATAGCATTTATTATCCCTGCAAGTTAATAACAAAAGCATTCCCTACCTTTGGCAGAGATTGGTCAAAAGAAGATGGATTTATATTTAATTTCAATTCACCCCCAAATTGTTTTGCTAATTTCCTACCCACGCTTAAGCCTATTCCCGAACCAACTGAGTTTTGATTTTTTTTACTTCTAAAACCATTTTCAAAGATTTTTTCTCTTTCATCTAAATCAATAGGTTCTGAATCATCCCATACGCAAATTCCATCATTACTAAAACAAATGCCTATAGATGATTTTGATGAACTATATTTAAATGCATTTTCCAGAAGATTAGCGACAATTTCAGCTATAAATCCTTCAGATGCTGGTCTCAATTTTTTCATCCAGGCAGGGATATTTGCAGGTCCTATCCATTTTCTACCTTGAAGTTTTGCATTTGCTTCTGCACGATCGATCAATGGGCGTAATAATGCCAATAAATCTATAGGTTCCTCGTTTGAAATTAAGGGGGGCAATAACAAGCGAGAAGGGGTAATGGACTGAGAGACTAATTTTGGCTGAGTAAATTCATCTAATGACAATAAATATTTCCCAACCTGCTCTTGTTCACTTAAAAGGCCTTCAACCAGACCTCTATGACTGCTCTCAGGGCCTAATTTCCTTAAAAGTAATTGAGCATAGGTTCTCAATGCAGCAAGAGGGTTTTTTAACTGATGTACAAGCATCCCAATATCGTCTCTTTGCTGATTGAGCTCATTCAAAAGTTTTTTGCGATCAAGCTCCAAACTTAAGCAGTTTGCAATCACAGAGGCACTTGCCTGCAAGCTATGGTCAAGAGATTCTGGCCAATGCTGTTCTGCGGGGAGTCGTTCTACTCGAAGAACTCCTAAAAGAATTGACCCTTCTTGCAAAGGGTACCATCGCCGAAAAGGTGACGGAACACGAACCTCAGGGTCATTTTCTAGAGGGGTTAAAAACTTGTTAAGCCTCTTTGGACGTTGGCCTATTACCTCTAAAGATGGAGAATTGCTCGAATTATTCTTAGCTACATAAACAACAATATGTTCTATCCCTGCATACGAGTCAAAACTCTTTAGCTGCAAGTCAACCAAATTTAAAAATCTATCCGAAAACTGCATAATGGTTAGATTTCAGGCCAAGAACGACAAAATGAGAGCGACAATTGCTTGAAAAATCTGGAAAAAGTATTAAGATATCAGATAACACCTTTAATAGGCTATTAAAGAAGCCCCTGTTAAAAGGTTGATTCGGCAAAGTTGCACCAAAGGGTGCTTCTAAGGCTATATCAGAGGTTGATGGGTCCCCTGAATCAGGCCTTCCTAATTAATTTAAATTGTTTTTTAACACTCCTTGTTAAAAGAAAAATTTAAGCTGCTGATTTGCTAATTAAATCTTTTTAATCAGCAATTTTATTAATTAGTTTCAGCCGCAAAATATTAATTCATTTTCCTATTTAAAGGGACATTTCTCATGTCAAAAAAACGTAAAAGAATTAGCCGTAGGCGTTTGGCTGGCCAAAGAGTTATGGCACATGTCCCTACTTTTCATCTTGAGACAGGCTCATATAAGCCGGTAACAGCAGCTAGAAGGTACATTGCTGAAACCACTATTAATGCTCCTGCAGTTGTAAATGTTCGACGAAATGAACATACTACAGATAGATTTTTCTGGGGTGAGAAAGGATTATTTAGCGCTCAATATGCTGAAGAGAATCATTTCCTTTTCCCATCTTTACGTTCTATTGTTGAAGCTGTTGGCGAACACAATATGTTTGAAGGGTTAGAACTCACTGCAGATGATTGGGAAGAGATAGAAGAGTATGAATATGCTTTTGTTTAATTGAAAACAAAGGTTACTTAAAACAACTTTCAAGAAAAATACGGATATTTTCATAAAGTATTTGAGGTATTTCATGCCCTCCGTCAAAACAATGAAATTCAACCAAGTTATTTTGTTTTTCAAATAACTTTAATAACTTTCGAGATGCCTCAATAGGGACTATTTCATCAAATTGGCCATGAGATAAAAATACTAAAGGGCTGTTTTTAGGAACATTCAGGTCAGGGTGAGGGTAAGCGCTACAACCAATTAAGCCTGCTAAGGGTAATTCACACCCAACAGCTAATGCCATTGCTCCCCCTTGAGAGAATCCCAAGAGAACTGTTTTATCTAAAGGTATTCGAGAGTCATTAAGTGTCTTCAATCGAATTAGAAGATCATTAATAGCATTTTTAGCAGCCTTCCAATCTGCTGGAAAAAGTCCATACCATTGTCTCCCGAATCCTTGAGGGTGCATTTCAGGTGCTCTCAAAGAGATAATTTCAATTTTCTTCTCAAGTAGATTGGCCAAATTCTCTCCTAAAGGGAGCAAATCATCAGCATCAGCACCCCATCCATGAAGCAAAATCAACCGATGAGTTGCAAATTCAGAAGTAATACAAAAAAAATCCTCTTCCATCAAGCAAATAGTTTCACTGGTGCGTAAGTTAACCCTTGGGATGCTTTTATTTTTTTCTTATGGCGCCAATTGCATTATTAAGCGTTTCAAATAAAAAAGGGATAGTGCCTTTTGCTAAGGCATTAACTGAAGAATTTAAATTTCAAATAATCTCAAGTGGTGGAACTGCAAAAGCATTAGAAGATGCATCTATTCCTGTAAGCCGCATCTCAGATTTCACTGGTGCACCAGAAATACTAGGAGGGAGAGTCAAAACACTGCATCCCAAAGTTCATGGAGGAATTCTTGCGAAAAAATCAGATTCATCTCATCAGTCTGAATTGAAGGAACAAAATATTCCCTTCATTGATTTAGTAGTAGTAAATCTTTATCCCTTTAAAGAAACCATTGAAAAGCCTGAAACCCTATTTGAAGAAGCCTTAGAAAATATTGATATTGGAGGGCCAACAATGATACGTGCAGCAGCAAAAAATCATCAATCAGTAATTGTTTTAACTAATCCAAGTCAATACGAAAACTGCCTTCTCGCTTTAAAGAATGGAGAAGTATCTAAACAAATACGGTTTGAATTAGCTTTAGAAGCCTTTGAACATACTGCTGACTATGACGCAGCAATAGCTAGATGGATGCAAACAAAAAAACCAGAAAAGAAGTCTCCTTGGATTCAATCTACTCCTCTCAAACAAACGCTACGTTATGGAGAAAACCCACATCAAAAAGCATCTTGGTATAGCTCAAGAAGACATGGCTGGGGTGAAGCAAAACAAATTCAAGGCAAAGAACTGAGCACAAATAATCTTTTAGATTTAGAAGCTGCAATATCAACAATCAGGGAGTTTGGATATGGCACTAACATCAAAAATCAAAATTGTGATAATGCTGCAGTTATCATTAAACATACTAACCCCTGCGGAGTTGGAATAAGTAATTCATTATCCTCAGCATTTAGCAAAGCTCTAGACGCCGATAGAACAAGTGCATTTGGAGGAATAGTCGCACTTAATTGCTCTGTAGATCTCAAAACCGCATCTCAATTAAAAGGTATATTTTTAGAATGCATAGTTGCTCCACACTTTGATGATCAAGCTAAATCAGTCTTGGCAGAAAAGAAAAATCTAAGACTTATAGAACTAGACCCCATTTCAATAGAAAAAACAGACAAGCATAATGTAAGAAGTATACTCGGGGGAGTAATAGTTCAGGAATTAGATGATAAGCCAATCCAGGAAAATGCTTGGAAAGTAGTTACAAGGAAGGAGCCAAGCAAAATACAAATTAATGATTTAACTTTTGCTTGGAAAGTAGTTAGACATATAAGATCAAACGCCATATCAATTGCATCCTCTGGACAAACTCTAGGGATTGGGGCTGGTCAAATGAATAGAATTGGTGCAGCTAAAATAGCACTGGAGGCAGCAGGGATAAAAGCAAATAATGCTGTATTAGCAAGTGATGGTTTTTTCCCTTTTGATGACACCATAAGATTGGCAGCAAAATATGGAATCAGTGCAATTATTCAACCTGGAGGAAGTATAAAAGATAATCTATCAATCGATGCCTGTAATGAATTAAATTTAAGCATGATTTTCACTGGTAGAAGACATTTTTTACATTAAAGTCTTAATTAAACATATAAAAATAATCTATTAATTATCATTAGACTTTGGATAATAGGTTACTTTATTAGTCTTTCTAAAAGCAGACAATCTTCCAGGACCAGCACATAAAAAGTATAAAGAAATAGCAGCATAAATTGCAGACAGCTCAAAAGCATAATTGTGATCATCTACAACAGCCAAAGGAAATCCTTCTAAGCCTGTATCAACCAGGTGAAAATAAACTGCAAAAAGCATTGTATTTAAAAGGCCCAAGGCAGAAATTCTTGCAAATATTCCTAAAGCAAGTCCTATTGGGCATACAATCTGAGTAATAGCTGCAGCAAAAGTCCATATAACAGGATCTCCTGGAAGAAATCCAAAATATTTACCAACAACAAACTCTGCAAAGCCTTGGGGGTCTTGAAACTTTTCAAGGCCATGATGGATCATGAAAATACTAAATCCAACTCTAAGAATAAAAATCGCAAGTTCTCCCAAAATATTAACTTCACCATCATTTGGACTTGCTACAACCACTTCAACCTTCTGCGATTGATTAGCTTTTGAAGATTGAGATTCCTCTGAGTTAAGCTGGATAGAGTCAGGCATCATTTATAAGCATCAGGTACATATATTAGTTGTTTACAAGCAAACTTGATTAAAACAATAAATTTTAATTCTTTATTATGCTTATCTCTAATTCTCAGTTTGTATAAATTAAGTCCATTATCTTAATTGAATCTAAAACAATCAATATCAACTTTTAACTTTCTTGGTACTAAGTTTTATAAGTTTCTGAATGACATGCTCAACTATTCTATCTGGCGTAGATGCTCCAGAAGTAATCCCAACATTAATTTCTCCTTCTGGTAGAAAATTCGATTCAGTTGTAAGAACATTTCCTAAAGGTTTATGGGTAATAGTATTGTCCTCATCGCCAATTCGCTCAGGAGTATCTATATGAAAGGAACGAATACCTTTGCTAAGAGCAATTTCTTGCAAATGAGTAGTATTAGAGGAATTAAAGCCTCCAATCACTACTAATAAGTCAAGTGGTTCGTCTACTAAAGAAAACATTGCATCTTGTCTTTCTTCAGTTGCATCGCAAATAGTATTAAAAGCTAAAAAATGCTCATTCAAATCTGCTGGTCCATATTTGCGAAGCATAGTTTTTTCAAAAAGCCTTCCTATCTCTTCAGTCTCGCTCTTTAACATTGTAGTTTGATTTGCCACTCCAAGTCTTTTAAGATCTCTATCTGGATCAAAACCTTGTGACGAAGCTTTCGAAAACTTTCTCAAAAAGTCATCTCTATTACCTTCTCCTAAAATATAATTAGACACATATTGAGCTTCTTCTAGATCCAAAACAACAAGATATGTACCAGCAAATGAACTAGTGGCTAAAGTTTCTTCATGTTTGACCTTTCCATGAATAATTGATGTGAATTGATGCTTCTTATGTTTTTCTACCGTATGCCAGACCTTTGAAACCCAAGGGCATGTCGTGTCAATAATATGGCAGCCTCTTTCATGAAGAAGTTTCATTTCTTGAACTGTTGCTCCAAAGGCTGGCAAAATCACAACATCACCTTCTTCTACTAAAGAGAAATCTTTCACACCCTTCTCTGCAGATATAAAACGTACATTCATATGCCTTAAATGATCATTTACTGAGGGATTATGAATAATTTCATTCGTAATCCAAATGCTTTCAGTTGGATAATGTCTCCTTGTTTCATATGCCATTGCAACTGCTCTTTCTACACCCCAACAGAAACCAAATGCTTCTGCAAGCTTCACTCGTAATCGTCCATGTTCTAATAAATATCCATTATCACGAATTGACGCAATTAAATTACTTTGGTATGCCTTCTCAAGAGCTTGTGCTCTTTTTGCAGGGGACTCAAATCCCCTCCGGTTATAACGATCAGAGTGGTGTAGAGATCTTTTAAAAGCCTGAGTATCCATTTTTATATTTTATAGAGACTTCATTATTTAATAAGACTCTATTAGCAAGAGCTCCAAAGCACAAAAAAACCTGGCATAAAGCCAGGTTTTTTTATAAATGTAAAAGTTGTTATTAATTGGACGAAGCAAAGTCTGGATAAGCTTCCATTCCATGCTCTCCAATATCAAGTCCTTGGATTTCTTCGGCTTCACTAACACGAATGCCACCAAAGAAGCCCCCAATTACAGACCAAGCGATCCAACAAGTAATCACTGTCCAAATTGCATAAGCAGCTGCACCTAGTGCTTGTATTAACAAGACTGATAATCCCCCTCCATTAAAGAGTCCAATACCAGCTGCGCCAGGATCCATACCATCAACACCCCAAAGTCCAATTACAACAGTTCCCCAAATACCACAGACACCATGTACTGAAAAAGCACCTACAGGATCATCAATTCCTGCTGAGTCCAAAGTTGAAACTGCAAAGACAACAATCACGCCACCAACAAATCCAGCAAGCCAAGATCCAGTTAGTGTCATGTTGCCGCACCCAGCAGTAATACTTACTAAACCAGCAAGAATTCCATTAATGATCATTGTCAAATCAGGCTTACCTGATGTCAATGTAGAAACTACTGTTGCAGCTATTGCTCCTCCAGCAGCAGCAAGGGTTGTTGTTACTGCAACATAAGCAACATATTGATCCATAGCCAGTTCAGAACCTGGGTTAAACCCATACCAACCAATCCAAAGCACCAATGCGCCAAGTGTGGCAATTGCCATGTTATGACCTGGCATTGCTTGGGCTTTACCATCAACAAATTTGCCAATCCTTGGTCCAAGAAGCATTGCGCCTACAAGACCAGCCCAGCCACCTACAGAGTGCACAATCGAGGAGCCAGCGAAGTCTATAAAGCCCAGTTCACTCAACCAACCTCCATTCCACTGCCAACTACCTGAAATTGGGTAAATAAAAGCAGTCAAAATCAAAGAAAAAACAACGAACTCACCAAATTTGACTCTTTCAGCAACCAGCCCTGAAACAATTGTTGCTGCAGTACCTGCAAATGCAGCTTGAAAGAGAAAATCAACCGCAGGGACAAGGCAACCATTGTCACCTGCAGCAGCACATGCAAGTGCTCCAGAGGGATCAGGATCGAAAAACAATCCTTTAAAATATAACCAGCCGCCAACTAAAGAATCTCCATACATTATGGAATAACCAATAAACCAATAAGCAGTTACGGCTAATGCAAAAACAAAAAGATTTTTGGCAAGAATGTTGACAGCATTCTTTTGGCGACACATACCGGCTTCGACCATTGCAAAACCAGCATTCATAAAGATTACTAGTATTGTTGCAATGAACAACCAAAGATTATCAGCTAAGAAAGTTGCAGCCTGTGCACCAGTTAAATCAGAAAGTCCAACTTCAGCACGAGCAGCAAAACCAAAAACACCTAAACCAAGAAGGGCTAACGGAACAGTGGCTAACCAAATCAAAGATTGACTTGATCGAAACCCACGAACGCTTCGAAGGAGTAGCATAGGACCTTCAAGAAGACTGGCTTCCTGAAGACGAACCATGCGACGCCCAGGAGGCGATTGCAAAGCGGTGGTCATAAAAAAATGCAAATCATACAAATGAACTAAATCAGAACGATTTAGTTCTTTCATCTACAAATATGAATAAATTAGAGGCCCTGTCCAGTAATAATTTATACATAATCAAAGATTTGTCTCTTTGGTTTTTAATTTAACTTTCTGGCCTATGACCAAAAAGAAATTTCATAACTCACCCAAAACAACTGAAAAGGTTAAGTCTGATGGGGCAAAAGGAATGATTGTTGGAGGGACGATATTGGCTTTAACTTCAATATTTGTATTAGCAATTATTATTAAGACAAAACTCTTGTAGCTAACGAGAGTGAATCTTCTTCCCTTTTTAAAAAAGGTTTAGTGCCTTCCCAAGTTATATGGTCATTATGGAAACCAAAGGAACAAGGTATTATTTCGACCCCAGCAGTTATAGCCCTTCGAAAAAGACCGCCATAAACTGGATCAGCTGAATCACCTGGCGCAAAGACTTCCACATCAGACCTACTAATACAAGGAACTAAAACAGACCTTGATTGAGGAAGTTGGCTCATCATTTCATTCAAATGTTTTTGCCCTCTTGTGGTTACTGTGTCAGGGAAAAGAGCCTTCTCTTCTTTAGTCCAAGTTGTGTTTTTAATTTCTATATAGATTTCTCTAAGATCACAATTATTGCTATCGGGTGTTAGGAGTAAATCAATGCGACTTTTTCTTTCAATTCCATAAACGACTTCATTTCTAATTTCTTTGATCTCACCCAATTCTTTTTTTAAAAAACCTGCTTCTATAGCAAGTCTAACAAGTTTATTAGGGGCAGAAGTATTTACACCAACCCAACAAAAACCTTTACCTGAAGGCACTTGAGCCTGTTCCCATGACCAAGACAATTTACGAGATGGTGAGGGTACATACCTCAATCTAATACGACCTCCTGGTTGCAAAACCCCTGTCATGGGGCCAGTATTGGCACAATGGGCAGTGACCAATTCACCACTGTCAAGTTTCACATCTGCTAAAAAGCGTTTATATCTTTTCAGCAAGATGCCCTCTGTTAATGAGGGAAAAGTTTGAATAGTCTGGCCAATCATGAAAAACAAATCAAGATTTAATCAATTCAAGAATCTTGATTAAGACGATATCTAAAAACTATGCATTTTGATAAACCAAAAATATGAAAAGGTCACTGAAAAAAATTTCAGCCCTTATTAGCTTTGGTACATTTCTTAGCAAAGCCGGCGGAATGGCCCGTCAAATTGTGATAGCTGGTTTTTTTGGAGTTGGCACTGCATATGATGCATATAATTATGCATATATATTGCCTGGTTTTTTTCTTATTCTAATTGGTGGTATTAATGGTCCATTGCATAATGCAATAGTCTCGGTACTTAGTAAGGCTCAAAAAAAAGATGGGGCATATATTGTTTCATCTATTAATACTTATATCTTAATTACGTTATTATTTATTAGTTTAATTTTGTATTTAAACGCAGATTTAATAATCACTATATTTGGACCTGGGCTAACAAATAAGACTCATGATATTGCAGTAATGCAGCTTCAGATAATGTCTCCTGTTATACTATTATCTGGATTAATTGGGATAGGTTTTGGGTCGTTAAATGCAAGAGATGAATTCTTTCTTCCTTCTATATCACCTCTAATTTCTAGTTTAGTAATAATAACTGGAGTAAGTTTTTTCTGGTTATATCAAAAACCAAATATTAGCGTTATCAACCTTCCTATAGAAAGTGGAATAGTACTGGCAAAAGCAACATTAATAGGAGCAATTTTACAGTTGATAATTCAAATTCCTTTTTTAAAAAAGAAAGGACTGCTAAAATTCAAATTCAATTTTGACACTGAGCATTCAGCTATTAAAGAAGTGTGGAAAATTATTATTCCAGCAACTTTATCATCCGGAATGTTACAAATAAATGTTTTTACAGATCTGTTTTTTGCTTCTAACATACTTGGAGCAGCTGCAGGTTTAAGTTATGCAAATTTTATAGTTCAAGCTCCTTTAGGAATAATATCAAATTCAATAATAATACCTTTACTACCTACTTTCTCAAAACTTTTTCACAATGATAATAATAAAGATTTAATAAGAAGAGTTAGGCAAGGTATTATATTTTCAGCCTCTAGCATGATATTTTTAGGCTCTATTTTTATAGCACTAAATCAATCAGTTACAGAAATATGTTTTGGCAGAGGAGTTTTTGACACCACTGCAATCAAGCTTGTCTCTGGATTGCTCATTTGCTATGGAATTGGAATGCCAGCTTATTTAATAAGAGACTTATTAGTTAGAGTATTTTATACTCTTGGAGATGCAAAGACCCCATTTAAAATATCCACAATAGGAATAATTCTAAATATTTTTTTAGATTGGTTATTTATTGGGTGTCCAACTCCATGGACAAATCAGATTGGAATTAATTTTGGAGCGAATGGGATTATTCTCGCTACAGTAGGAGTTAATATTTTTACTTGCATACTGCTTTTACTAAAATTAAAGATAAGACTAGTCGAAATACCATTAAAAAAATGGGGTTTTGAAATAGGTAAACTTTTAACTTGTGGAATTATTTCAGGCTATATTGCTTGGCGTATAAACTCAATCACATTAATACCCGTAAATAACTTTTTATTGGAAGTAATGCAACTAATTTTCTCTATAACAATAAGTTTCTGCACTTACTGCCTTTTATCTAATATTTTAGGAATAAAAGAAGTTCAAGAGCTAACTAAAATATTTAAATTAAAAGCTGTCAATTGTTTAAAATAACATCACGTTCTTCTCTTATTTGCAAAGGTATTTGCAAGCTATCAGTCCCTTTCAAATTAGGACCCTTTACTGAAAGTATTCTAGCTTCTATTCCAAATTCATTAAAAGCATTTTCTATCTCCTGAATCAATGCTTTCTCAACTTGTGACTCTGCATCAGCGACTTTGCCAATAAGTCTCTCTCCTAATCTGCCGATTTGCTTGCGGAC
The DNA here is from genome assembly GCF_027359415.1 of Prochlorococcus marinus str. MIT 0918. Lineage (NCBI taxonomy): Bacteria > Bacillati > Cyanobacteriota > Cyanophyceae > Synechococcales > Prochlorococcaceae > Prochlorococcus > Prochlorococcus marinus. Next base: position 1,535,434 of record NZ_CP114780.1, on the reverse strand, counting down.
AACATCTCTAGCATTAGTGACCTCAATGATTATCACAATAAAGACCTAACTTAAATAACCCTATCTGCAATAGGGAGCTAATATCTCTTCTAATTCAAAAAACTGGTCAGAAGATACTAAATTAGATAACGGTAATTTTGTTTTACCTTTACCTAGAACAACTTCTACTCCTTCCAATGCCTTTTGTGCAGCTACATTCGCTTCATCATTAAAATGAGCCTGGCATTCAATTGCCAAGGCTTCAGATAAACCTGCATCTCCCAAATACAGATTCCAGTTCTGAACCTGTAGATAAATTCGATCAGCAATTGCGAGCTGTAGCTCTCTTAACTGGGCAGAATCTATATTCATGAAAATTTCTAATCTGATATAGGGAACCTACTCACTCTTTAGAGAAGAGTCACTCTGAGCTGAAGGTCTTCGAATAATTACAAATGTCAAATGAAAAATTAAAAATAAAAGCCATAAACCAGTTATCCATTGCAACTGAGGCAGATTATGACGGATTTGGTGAGCCAACCACAACCCACTATTAACCGCTGCAAAAGCCATTGCATGAATAGTAAAATTTACTATTCGAGAGAAATGCAAATAAAGGGGATCAGTAGGATCTCCATTTCCATACCACCTAAGAGGCATTGCTTTTTTGTATTAATGTAATTCTCACGTCATCCTATAGTTGAAGAAGTAGATCTCAAAATTCTACTTAATCTCATGCGCCTGTAGCTCAGCGGATTAGAGCATCTGACTACGGATCAGAGGGTCGGGAGTTCGAATCTCTCCAGGCGCGTTACAAACTTTTTAATGTGATCAACACAAAAAGGAAAATTAAGCAGGGTTTTTCTTAATCAGACCAAACCTTTGCTTACTATCCGAACAGTGAACCAAAAGGAAACTATTCCCTTGCTTTCGATTAATTCAAATCTCCATACAACTGATCCAGAAATATCTCTTTTGATTAACAAAGAGCTCACAAGGCAACAAACTCATCTGGAACTAATAGCAAGTGAAAACTTTACTTCCAAGGCGGTAATGGAAGCACAAGGGTCAGTTTTAACTAATAAATATGCAGAAGGTCTCCCTAACAAACGTTATTACGGAGGTTGTGAGCATGTAGATGCTATAGAAAATTTAGCTATTTCTCGTGCAAAAAAACTTTTCAATGCGGCTTGGGTAAATGTTCAACCTCATAGTGGAGCACAAGCTAACTTTGCGGTTTTTCTAGCCCTACTCAATCCTGGTGACACAATAATGGGTATGGATCTCTCTCATGGTGGACACTTAACTCATGGATCGCCAGTAAATGTAAGCGGAAAATGGTTCCAAGTTGTGACTTATGGAGTAGACCAAGACACACAAATGCTCAATATGGAAGAAGTGAAGCAAATTGCACTTAAAAACAAACCAAAGCTAATTATTTGCGGTTTTTCCGCATACCCTAGAACTATTGATTTCAAGGCCTTCAGAGCCATAGCAGATGAAACAGGTGCATATTTGTTAGCAGACATAGCTCATATCGCTGGTTTAGTAGCCACTGGAATACATCCAAGCCCTATCCCTCATTGCGATGTTGTAACTACCACTACGCACAAAACACTAAGAGGTCCCAGAGGTGGGATCATACTTTGTAGGGACGAACAATTTGGCAAGAAATTTGATAAGGCTGTTTTCCCAGGGAATCAAGGAGGTCCTTTAGAACATGTGATCGCTGGTAAAGCAGTTGCATTTGGCGAAGCACTAGATAAAAGTTTTGAGATATATACTCGTCAAGTAGTTTCTAATGCAAAGGTATTAGCCAAACGATTGCAAGAGAAAGGGATATCAGTGGTTAGCAATGGAACTGATAATCATATTGTTCTTCTAGACTTAAGAAGTATAAAAATGACAGGTAAAAAAGCAGATTCAATAATGTCAGATATAAATATAACTGCAAATAAAAATACAGTTCCTTTTGACCCTGAGTCACCTTTTGTCACTAGTGGTTTAAGATTAGGGACTGCTGCTTTAACAACTAGAGGATTTAACGAAAAAGCTTTCTTTGAAGTAGCTGATGTAATATCAGATTGTTTATTAAATCCAGAGAATATATCTATTAAAGAAAAATGCAAAGACAAAGTACTTAATCTATGTTCAAGATTTCCTCTCTATAATTCATTGAAATAAAAAAATTGTCTAATAATCAAAGTGTTGAAATTATTAATGTTGGAACAGAATTACTTCTGGGAAACATATTAAATAGTAATGCAAAGTGGTTAGCAGAGAATTTAGCTGAACTGGGAATCGAACACTATAGACAAACTGTTATAGGAGATAATTTTGATCGACTGAAACAAATTATTCTGGAAGCATCTCAGAGAAGTCGTATTGTAATTACAACTGGGGGATTAGGGCCAACTCCTGATGACATAACAACTGAAGCAATTGCCTCAGCCTTTGGTGTAAATTTAACTGAGAATAAATATATTGTAGAAGATATAAAAAATAAGATGGGATCTAGCTTTAACCTGCCCAAAAGTAATTTAAAGCAAGCATTCTTTCCTCCAGACGCAGAAATTATTTACAACCCATCAGGGACTGCTCCAGGAATGATCTGGTCACCAACAAAATTCTGTACCATTCTTACGTTCCCAGGAGTACCTTCAGAAATGAAAAAAATGTGGGAATTAACTGCACGAAATTGGCTTATAATTAATCATCCTTCGAAGAGGATTTTCACTAGTACAAATCTAAAATTTACTGGAATTTCAGAATCTGCACTTGTCGAAAAAATACCTAATTTAATAAATAAAAAAAATCCGACTGTAGCTCCTTACGCATCATTAGGTGAAGTTAAAATAAGAATTACAGCAAAGAGCAAAGATACTAAAGAAGGCAATATTTTAATAAGTCCTATTGCAAATGAATTAATAAATAAATTTGAACATAATTTTTTTGGCAGAGATAAGGAAACATTATCTTCTGTTGTGATTGATTTATTGCGTCAAAAGAAACAAACAATTGCTGTAGCTGAATCTTGCACAGGAGGATTATTAGCAGCATCACTAACTGCCATCCCAGGGTCATCAGATGTTTTTTTAGGTGGTGTAGTCGCCTATAACAATTTAATCAAGGAAAATATTTTGGGTGTCCCTAAAGATCTATTGACAAAACATGGAGCTGTTTCAGAACCTGTTGTTCAATCTATGGCTTTTGGGATTCAAAAAGCATTTAAAACAGATTGGGCCATAGGAATAAGTGGGATTGCTGGACCAAGTGGAGGAACCCTTTCCAAACCCATCGGCAATGTAGAGTTTTACATTTCTGGTCCTAAGGTTAATCAATCAATACAAGAAAAATTTGGTAGTTTCCGAGATCGAGCCGAGATCCAAAAATTGAGTGTTGTAAGAGCACTAGATCAAGTTCGGTTATTTTTGCTCTGTCAAAGCTAATGTTGAATCAGATAAGAATCTAATCATTGAGCTCAAGAACGCTATACGACAAAATTTGGGATCTCCATAAGGTACAAGATTTACCAGGAGGTTCTACTCAATTATTTATAGGCCTTCACTTAATTCATGAAGTCACCAGCCCACAAGCATTTGCTGCGTTAGAAGAAAAAGGGTTAAACGTTTATTTGCCAGAGAGAACAATTGCAACGGTAGATCATATTGTCCCAACTACTACTCAGCAAAGACCATTTTTAGACCCTTTAGCAGAGCAAATGCTCCAAACACTTGAATCTAACTGCTCAAAGCATTCGATCAAATTTTTTCAAATTGGTTCTGGAAATCAAGGAATAGTTCATGTAATCGCTCCTGAAACAGGGTTAACACAACCAGGAATGACTATTGCATGCGGTGATTCTCATACTTCCACTCATGGTGCTTTTGGTTCAATTGCCTTTGGCATTGGAACTAGTCAAGTTAGAGATGTTCTGGCTAGTCAAACTTTGGCAATGAAAAAACTTAAGGTTCGTAGACTGTGGTTTGACGGAAATCTTAAAAAAGGTGTATTTGCAAAAGATCTAATACTTCATGCAATTGAACAACTTGGCGTAAAAGGAGGAGTTGGTTATGCCTATGAATTTGCAGGACCTGCAATAAAAACTCTCTCTATGGAAGAAAGGATGACCATTTGCAATATGGCTATTGAAGGAGGTGCTCGCTGTGGGTATATAAATCCTGATCAAAAAACTTTTGATTATTTAAAACATAGAGAATATTCTCCTAAAGGAATTAAATGGGAGAATGCAATTAAATGGTGGGAGTCAATTATTAGTGATGAAAAAGCAATTTATGACGATGAAGTTAGGTTTAATGCATCTAATATTCCACCAACTGTTACCTGGGGCATCACACCTGGTCAATCAATTGGGATTGACGAATCTATTCCTAGCCCAGAGTCATTAGACCCAAGTGATAAACAAATTGCTATTGAGGCATATCAATATATGAATTTAAAACCTGGGAGTTCCATAGAGGGACTACCTATTGATGTTTGCTTTATAGGTAGCTGCACAAATGGTCGTCTAAGCGATCTACAAATAGCTGCTGAAATTGCTAAAAATCGTCATGTAGCAAATGGAGTAAAAGCTTTTGTGGTTCCTGGCTCAGAGAAAGTTGCAAAGCAAGCTGAAGAAGAAGGTTTACATGAAGTATTCAAAAAAGCAGGCTTTGATTGGCGAAAACCTGGCTGCTCTATGTGTCTAGCAATGAACTCAGATAAACTAGAAAATGATCAAATCAGCGCAAGTTCAAGCAACAGAAACTTTAAAGGTCGTCAAGGTTCAGCAAAAGGGAGGACCCTTTTAATGAGTCCTGCAATGGTTGCAGCAGCCGCAGTTACAGGCTCAGTAATTGATGTGCGAAAACTTATTAATTAAATTTCTCTAGAAAAAATTCTTAGAATCAATGCATCAAACTTCAAATTTACCTCAAGGGCCTATTAAAAAAATAAAGGGGAAATGTTTCTACCTGCAGGGTAATGATATAGATACTGATCGAATTATTCCAGCTCGTTTCCTCAAATCTATTAGTTTTGAAAAATTAGGAGAACAAGTATTTTCAGATGATAGAAAAGAACAAAATGGATTACATCCTTTTGATTTAGTAATTAATCAAACAAAATCTATTTTAATAGTTAATAAAAATTTTGGTTGTGGGTCAAGCAGGGAACATGCTCCCCAAGCCCTAATGAGGTGGGGAATAAGAGCAATTATAGGTGAAAGCTTTGCAGAGATTTTTTATGGTAATTGCTTATCAATTGGTATCCCTTGTGCAAAAATTTCGAATTCTAATATTACAAACTTAGTGAATCATATGGCGTCTTTGAGAGATATGGAAGTTGAACTAAATCTACAAAATGAACAACTAATATCAAAAAAGAATTCATGGCCTTTAAATATAGAAAAAAGTTCACTAGACATGTTTTTGTCTGGGAATTGGGATGGAACTTCTACCTTAATCAAAAGCCAAGATCTGATAAAAAGTAAAAGCAAAAGCATTCCTTATCTAAATAATTTCAAATTCTAATTAATTAATTAGAATTTGAAATTATTAATTATTTTCTTTTGAACTTCTTTTATCTGTGAAGTCAAAGCCATTTAATCGGAAGCTTGCTCCTCCCCGTTCATTCATGTAGTCATAAAAAAGACCAATCTCATAAGACCTTCTTTGCCAAATAACTGATGTTTTAGATTGAATCGAATTACCATAGCTATCTGAAGAAGCATCAATGTTTACTTCATAAATATTTTTAATTAAAATAGGTCCAATTATTTGCTGAGAAAATTCCATATTTAATTTAATTAAATCTCTTGCATTATCAAATTTAAATGGACTATCTCCAGACTTGAGTGTATAAGAAGGCATAAAAGATATTTTAGTATAATCAAAATATTTTTTTTCTAATCTCCCTATTGTCAATACAGGTCCAACGGAAAAGGTCAGCTCAAACTGATGATCTCCATTACTATAAAAATTATTATGAGAACTAATTTTAGTATTTAAAAAAAGTGAAGGATTAATATTTTCAGGAGAAAAAGGTAGAGGGGAATAAATCAGTTTATTTTTTCCTTTAAAAACATTGAGTGGCTTCTTAATATTTAAACTTCCATCTATATTAGATCTCCATAAAGTAATTAATTCAGACTTATTGAACTTTTCAGCCTGATATTCTCCGGTCATACCTATTAGTTTATATGTAAAAAAATTATCGCCTTGCTTCCAACTTTTACCCTTTTCTAGCTTTGTGCCATAAGAAGTATAAATGTCATTACTACCTAAACTTCCATTGAAAACCTCGTCACGATAGGCTGCAAAAAATGTGGTTTTTAAGTTGTCAATATTTGGAAGATCTATTATCTTCTCAAAATTCAATGAATATCTAGATCCATGAAAAAATCTATCTTGATTAAAAGTTGTAATTTTTATATTTAGATTTGTATCCCAATCTAAAGTAGTCCCTTTAACATTAGTCTCTAAACCAAATAAATCTCTTGCTCCAATTGGAGATTTAACTTTTTTACTTATTACAGATTTTCCTTTTGATGGATAAGACTTAGTATCTCCTTGTATTGAACGTTGAATCAAAAACTGTGGTTGCAATAAAATTTCAAAGTTATCATTTATTTGAAAAGGCTTTATCTTTCTACCAACAAAAAAACCATCTTTATCGTTTTTATCATAACCAGTAATCCACTTCTGTATTTTTTCTTCGCCAATTCCAAACTCTCTATTTCCAATTGGGAATTTGATTTTATCTTCTAATATTAAATAACTACGTTTAGCAGTAATTACTGTATTAACAGAAGAATCATCAGATTCTTTAACTTCAACACTAAAAGATTCAATTCGATTTTGCGCAGGCAAATAAGGATCATTAGTCAAACTAACTTGATCAGCTTTCCAAAGATCTTTCTTAATGTAAATTTTAGCTGCTTTTATTCGCCATTGAGTTATAGATTTAGACTTTGATTTATCATGGTCTATAATATTCATTTCAGGGTCAAATCCACCTTGCAATATAAACCCATCTTTCAATTTAACTTTTTTAGAAATAGAGGTTAATTTATCTTTATTATCGAACAAGTTAATATAATTATCAAAATCAGATTGATTTTGAAAATTCAGATCTTTAGCTATTAATTCAAGGTCAACAACTCCATAAACATTATTCAAAATCCCTTCTTTTTTATCTAAATCATATTGGAAATCAGAAGCTGATAAATATTGAGAACCTTTTTTAAAGACTATATTTCCATTTGCTATAATATTTTTCTGGTTTTGGTCAAATTCAATTCTATCTGCAATAAGAATACCTCCTATAAGAGATACTTTTACATTCCCTTCAGCGACAAATAAATTATCAGTTTCCCAAAATTGTTTATCTGCAATAACGTCAAATTCTAGTTTTAAATTATTTTCTAATTCATTGATATTATTTTGCTTCGTAGAAGCAAGGTAGAAGAAAGGTTGAAATAAAAAAAAATTTCCTCTTTTAGAATCTAAGTCTTTAATATGAACATCTCTAATAAAATTTTGGTTTTTAAAATTCTGACTTAAATCGAACAGAGAAGAGGTCTGAACAGATTTCAAGTATTGCTTAGATTCAAATCCTGATTCAACAGGTTGGTTCTCTAATCCTCTTGCTGCCATTAAAGAGCTATTCGCCCTATAGGAGGTGCTATAAGCATCCAAAGGGCATAAACATAGATTTGCTACTGAAATAGATCCAGCAATGATTGCAGTAGGTACTAGCGTCGCCAAAATCTAATCGCCGACGCAAATAAAAAATTCATAAGCCGAAAAACGCTGGCCTATTAGAGCCATTGTTCTAATTAGAACAATGGCTGATTGTATTTAGTCTTGAGGTCCCTCGAGATCTTTTCTGGCTGGAGTCCTTGATGGATCACTAGCCAAGAAACCAAAGAGGAAAACACCAACAAAGAAGAAGACGACCGTATATACGGATATCTTTAAGGCAAGCATGACTAGCTAAATCATCTATAGAAACATGCTTATCTTATGGGGAGTTGTACCCAAATTGACCCAATTATTACCTTTGATTGAAATGTTTCTATGCTCAACATTGGCAAAGAAGGACATTAAAAAGACAGATTCTTAATCATCATGATCATCCCAGGGATCCTCTAAAGCCTTTGCAGGAGGGCCAAATGCTGTATAGAGACCAAAGCCTGTTAATCCCAATAAGACTACTAGGAAGGTTATTGCTATTGAAAGCGCTGGAGATGAAGTTTGCATCAAATCTTTCTAAAGGTTGGACATCTTAGAGGGTATTTCTCATACAATATCGAAAATGATTCATTAACTGAGGAACAAAACTCAAAATGGGACAAAAAACAGCTCTTGGCTCTCTACTTAAATCCATTGGCAATTCTGGCCAGGGCAAGGTTGTAGCCGGTTGGGGAGCAGTACCAGTGATGGCATTGGTTGGAGTATTACTTCTGGTTTTTCTGGTGATAATGCTGCAGATTTACAATCAATCACTACTTTTACAAGGTTTCTCCGTTGATTGGAATGGTGTTAATTAAGTCACAAATCTGACTTAATTATTTCATTTATGAACATTTTCGGGGTGGGGCTGCCTGAAGTAGCAGTCATAACAGCTCTTGCTTTGGTTATTTTTGGACCAAAGAAACTTCCCGAGCTTGGGCGCAATCTTGGCAGGACTCTAAAAGGTCTTCAAAAAGCATCTTCCGAATTTGAAAATGAGCTTCAAAAAGCAATCTCTGATCCTGAAGAAGATGCTAATGAAAAAAACACTGATCTAAATCCTCAAGAAGATTCCTCTAAAAAAAAATACAAAATATAATTAAACCCTATTACACTTCATAGCAAACTCAATGAGCCGAGGTTGTTTCAGGTTATTAGCTGGTCTAGGGAACCCAGGAACTAAATATTTGCAAACTAGACATAACATTGGTTATATGGCACTGGAAAAGCTTGCCAAAAGAGAATCAGCTTCTTTTAAACTTAACAAAAAACTTCTTGGGCATTTAGCAGAAATAGATTCAAGCAGTAAAAAGAAGGTGCTTTTATTACCAAATACATTTATGAACGAAAGTGGACGCTCAATCAATGCTGCAATTAAATGGTTTGATCTAGAAATTCATCAAATCTTGATACTTGTAGATGATATGGATCTACCACTAGGTAAATTAAGGCTTAGAGAAGAAGGAGGCTCTGGAGGTCATAATGGTCTCAAAAGTATTATTCAACATTTAGGATCTGAGGATTTTTGCAGGTTAAAAATTGGGATTGGTGCACCTTCATTAATAATGCAAGAAAGAAAAGCAAAAACAACGCGCCATGTTCTTGGGAGATTTGATAAACAGGAAGAAGTAATTGTAGAAAAAGTTTTAAATAAAGTAGTAGAAGGATTGGATACTATAAAAAAGTATGGATTAGAGCGGGGTACGACTTTTATAAACTCCTCTCAATCAAGCTTGGAAAGTTAGAAATGAATAAAAAAACTTCTACAACAGCATATTTAAAAGTTTATAGTCAAAATTTTGCAACCCAGACAATTAAAGGAGAAGTATGTGCAGGAAGTTTTCATTGGGATTTTATTTGGAGCTTCAGCAATGGTACTCTTACAATAGAACCACCACTAGGTAGAGCACTAATACAAGATGCTCTTTTACGATTTCTTATAAAATCTGACTATTATCTTGAGCCAGGAAGTGATTACAACTTTATAATTAGGGCCAAATTTTGAAATTAGGAGGGCATTTCCATGTTATTTGAATACCAAAATAATCCTCTATTAATATCAAAGAGACAACACTATCTATATTTTTAGGTGTTAAAGATAATGTTTTTAAAAGCTTGCTACAAATAGATTTAGGGGGGAATAATTGCCAATATCTATCTCTTGCACGTAAAGTTGTCCTGGCTTCCTCAACCAATCTTATAGAGATAATATTATTATCAATCAACAATAATTTCCAATATTTACTACCAGTGCCGTTCCCTAAAATGAAAAGGTCTATATTATAATTCTCCATCCAATCATTTATCAATTCTATAACATATTCTCTCTTAACAATCCTGCCATCTAAAACAACTTTACTTTCTATATCTGCAAGTAATAATCCACATTTTTTTTGCCCAGGGTCTATTGAAATGACTTTGCTCATTGACTAAATAAATTCACTTAAGAAGAAGTTCTTTTTATTCTTAATGAGACTGAAATAATTTCAGCAGTGTCACTATTCTTATCAGAAATAGCCTCTAATAAGAAAGCTCCATCCTTTCTATTTCCTAATTGATTTACTATTTTTTTAATAGATTTCGAATCAACTTGAATTTCAGTGACAAGAGAACCTCTTTTCTTGACCTCTGCTAAAGTTGATGCTAATAGAATTTTTACTTGTTTTTGAATAGAGGGTAGATTAAGTTTATCTGCAAATATTTTTATACTAGAAATTACTTCATCTTCTAAAACAATGTTTTTATTTATAAGAGCTTCAGGGAAAGCATAAACATAACTTTCTCCTAATAAAATATTACCAGCAGAACGTATATTAATAACCCATTCTCTTTTATCTGCGATCTTTTCTTCTAATCGTTCTATATGATCTTTTCTTACTAAAACTATCCTTCTATTAGGAGCTTTACCTGGCATAACTCTCAAAAAAGCATTGAGATTGGCTCTTCTGAGAATATTTTCAACCTCTTCTTTTACATTTGATTTATTTAATCCTTTCACGGTGAAAGTTGCAAGGCTTTGACCACTAGCAATGACAACCTCACCTTTACGAAAAGCAAACAAATCCTTTCCAAGCCTAACAAGCTCCTTCTCTGATTTCTTGATTTTGCCTTCTAGAGTTTCTCTTTGTTTTTTCAACGAAAGAAGGCCTACTCTACTTTCTTTTAATCGGGCCTGAATATCATCTAATTCAAATAGCCCTACCCTTAACTCACGGCTAACCAAAAGCATTAAGCTTAATGAAATAGCACTTATCAAACTACCAGTTAAAATTGTTATCAGAACAGCTGTTCTACGAGGCCTTAGTTTGAATATGCTAAGTCTAGCCTTGCCAATTTTACTACCAAGCAAATCTCCTAATGTAGAGAGAACTCCTCCTAGTAAAAGTAAAAAAATAATTAGCTGCCAACCTGTCACTTAAAGAGTATTTAATTTAATTCTGTATTTAAATACAATTTTACTATGAAAAAAGGACTTGGTTTAATTAAAACGTTTAGCAAGTGCAATTGGGTCAAAAACAGTTATTTTTTTTCTATCTATCTGTAATAATCCCAGATTTCTTAAGTCTCCCAACAGCCTAGTGATCGTTACTCGAGTGGATCCTATAGCTTCAGCTATTGACTGATGAGACAACCGAAGGTCAATAGTAATCCCCTGTTCACTAGGAACACCAAAATCTCTGCAAAGAACAAGCAAAAAGCTAACCAAACGAGATGACATATCTCTATGAGTCAAGGTTTCAATCATGGTTTCTGTTTGCAAAATCCTGCTCGAAAGCCCCTGCAGAAGAAGCAATCCAACTCCACTATCAGCTTCTATAGCATTTCTCACTGACCCTGCAGGAGCGGACATCATCTCCACCCTGGTAAAAGCAACTGCATGATAAAACCTATCTGATCTATGACCAGTCAAAAGAGATAACACTCCAAATAAACTATTTTCTCTTAGCAAGGCAACGGTTATCTCTTCACCAGATTCATAGACGCGAGTTAAACGTACCGCTCCTCTGCGTATTAAATAGACTCTTTCGGCTGGATCGCCAGGGAAAAAAATTGTTTTAGACCTTTCTACAACTTCATTAGATGCTCCATCAAGACCTTTAATGACATCTAATAATGTCCTCTGAATTAAGGAGTGATCATTCTTATTTTGCAGTTGAGATTGCTGCCCAAGTGTATGACTGGGGTAGCGACTGAATGAGCTAGCATTAGTTGCCATTTGGCAAGCATTTTCAAATGACCATAAGTACTACAGTCAAAATGACTTGTAGCAAAAAAGACTATTTGATTGATAGTTAAGGGAATCCAACAACGAAATTACGTGAAAAGTCATTATTTGAATTAGAAAGAAGAACAAAAATTTTTATAGCAAAAGCATAACGCTATGGATAGTGTCGAAATACTTGTGTACCCTTATACCACCGCTAGATTCAAAAAAGAGTTTATTCAATTGCTTTTCACGCCTTCATGACTGCAAGCCCTAGCTCAATAAATAAAGAACTGAAAAGGAATCAATATGGATTAAGACCGCTTAGTTCAGTTGAATCAAAGCCTCCACTTCAACTTATTTCCTCGCAAGGACAACTACAAATTCATTCTGCTCCTTATAGAGGAAGTTTTTCTGCGGTAATGAGTGAAGCACTTCGATCTGCAGGGTTAGGAAGTCAAGTCTTAATAGCTCAATTTTTAAAAGGGGGAGTAGCTCAAGGGCCATCTCAATCCATTAGCCTTTGCGGCAACCTTAATTGGTTGAGGCCAGACATCCATGGTTGCATAAGCCAAAATCATCCAAGCAATAGTTCAAAAGAATCATTGAAAAACAAAGAGGCAATACAAGAAGTTTGGGAAATCTGTAAAGAAAAATTGACCTTTAATTCAATAAATAAACTAGTTCTTGATGAAATTGGAATAGCAATTCAATTAGGGTTTATTCCCGAAGATGAATTAATCAATGCATTAGAAAACCGAAATGACTCCATAGATGTAATTCTTACAGGACCATCAATTCCTACTAAAGTTTTCTCTATGGCTGATCAAATTACTCAATTGAGGATTTCAAAATAATGCTTAAAAATGATAAATGGATTATTGAGCAAGCCAAAGCAGGCATGCTTAATCCTTTTCAAACAAATCTTGTTAGACATCTTGAACCTAACTCCAAACAAAAACCCGTACTAAGTTTTGGATGTTCTTCATATGGATACGATTTAAGGCTTTCTCCCAAAGAGTTTCTAATTTTTCGTCATGTACCTGGGACAGTGATGAATCCCAAAAAATTTAATTCTGAAAACTTAGAAAAAACTACTCTTCATAAGGATGAAGATGGAGATTACTTTATTCTTCCAGCACATTCATATGGACTAGGCGTTGCATTAGAAAAAATGAGAGTTCCTTCAAACATTACAGTCATATGTTTAGGGAAAAGCACCTATGCAAGGTTAGGGATAATTGTAAATACAACACCAGCTGAAGCCAGCTGGGAAGGTCACTTAACTCTAGAGTTCAGCAATAGTTCAGGCGCGGATTGCAGAATATATGCAAACGAAGGTATCTGCCAATTATTGTTTTTTGAAGGAGACCCTTGCGAAACTACTTATAGCGATCGCAAAGGCAAATATCAAAACCAACCTGAAAAAGTAACACTTGCAAAAATCTAACCATGAATCAAGTTCATCTGGTTACGGCCACTCCAGATGGGGAAAAAACAATGGCATACATTGCCAGAGTAAGTAACCCTAAAAATCAAGAAAATGAAGATTTTAAGAAGCTTCTTCAATATTGCATCACTAATCAACACTGGAGTGTTTTCGAGCAAGCCTATATGACCCTGCAAATAGAAACCAATAGAGGCATTGCTGCTCAAATCCTCCGTCATAGATCTTTTACATTCCAAGAATTCTCACAAAGATATGCAGATAGTACACAACTTGGAGAGATACCTGTCCCAGAACTGCGCAGACAAGATAATAAAAATAGGCAAAATTCAATATCTGATTTACCCAAAGATGTTTCTAATTACTTTAATGAAAAAATAACAGTTCAATTTGAGAATTCTCTAAAGCTTTATCAAGAAATGTTAGACAAAGGAATCGCTAAAGAATGCGCAAGGTTTGTTCTTCCGATAGCAACCCCGACAAGGATTTACATGACAGGATCATGTAGATCATGGATTCATTATATAAATCTAAGGTGTGGCAATGGTACACAAAAGGAACATTTACTGATAGCACAGCAATGCAAAGAAAAGTTCTGCCTAGAATTCCCAACAGTATCTAAAGCTCTTAATTGGCACTAAGTTTAACTATGACTTCGAGGACTAATATTATTATTCTTAAGATAAGGTGTAAAGGAACTAATATCAGAACGAACTCCTGGGAATTCAGGTAAAGGTTTGTTATTTAATAAAGAGTAAGCTATTTGCTCTAATTGGTGAATACTTTTTAAACCTATTGATTCACCTTTAAAAGCACCTAACTCATCAAAAAAATCAAGCTGAGGAATTCCAGTTACTTTATATTTTTCAATTAAGTCTAACCATCTTTCATTGTCAACATTTAATAAAACAATATTGATTTCATCATGATTTTGTTCTTTTAAGCTAATTATTGTAGGCGCCATTTCCTGACAGGCTTCACACCAATCTGCATAAAACTCAATAATTGTGGGTCTACCATTACTCAATGCAATTTCTGGTTCTAATGAGTTTCGAGCAAGCTTTTCAAGCGAATTTGTTGGAGCAAAAGACAGCCTTAAAACGAAAAGTAATATTGCCAGCAAAAAAGAAGCTATTAGTAAGGAAATCCTTTGAACCTTACTTAATTTTACTAAGGGAGTGCTTTCCACAAAACAGCGTTTTACAATTACTTTGACATTTTCAGAAGGAATTGTAAGGAAAATGTTTCTATTTGAGCTAATGTTTGTTTTTAGTTAAAAATTATTATTTGTTTTCCATGACCAACAATGCATTGCATCCTGTTGGCAGAAACCAAGAGACAGGAAATGAATTTCTCTTTGGTACAGATGGAATCCGTGGAGAAGCTAGAAATTTATTGAAAGGAAATCTTATAAAAGAAGTTGGGTATTGCACTCATTACGTGCTCCCGAAAAAAGGGCCGATTCTAATAGGACAAGATTCAAGAGAAAGCAGCGGGCAAATAGTTTCTGAATTATCTGCTGGGTTAATGGCAAATGGAAGAGATGTTTTCACAATAGGCCTATGTCCAACTCCAACAATCCCACATTTAATTAAAAGCATTGATGCCGCAGGTGGTCTAATGGTCTCAGCAAGCCATAATCCTCCAAAAGATAATGGAATCAAAATTTTCGACTCGAATGGCGAGAAAATTAGCTCAGATAAACAAAAATTTCTAGAAGCAAGTCTCCAGAAGAGAATTGCTTTTGATGAAACTTTAACTTTAGGTAATGCTTACAGTCGTAATGATCTTCTAAAAGATTACAAAGAAAGTCTCCTCGGCACAGTTAGAATAGATAGTCTTAACAAGATTCCTATTGTTCTTGACCTTTGCTGGGGATCTGCAACTGCCTGCGGAAAAGAAATATTTACAGCTTTAGGTGCAAAAGTAATTTGCATCAATAGTCAACCAAATGGAAGAAAAATCAATGTGAATTGTGGTTCAACTAATCTTAGCGATATTAAAAAAGCTGTTCAGGAAACTAATTCTCAAATGGGGTTTGCTTTTGATGGTGATGCTGATCGTGTAATTGCAATTGATAAGAAGGGTCGGGTTCTAGATGGGGATCATATACTTTATTTATGGGGCTCAAATCTTCAAGAAAAAGCAATTCTTCCAAAACAAAGACTTGTTGCAACCATGATGTCTAATCTAGGGTTTGAAAAGGCTTGGGTTAAAAGGGGTGGAGTCTTAGAGAGAACTGCAGTTGGAGATAAATATGTTCATGAAACAATGCTAAAAACCCAAGCAAGTCTTGGAGGTGAGCAATCGGGGCACATTCTTACAAAAATCAATGGATTGTGTGGAGATGGATTATTAACTGCACTTCAACTAGCAAATATGTGCAATGAGAAAGGTATAGAACTATCAGATTGGTTAGATGAAAGTTTTACCCCATATCCACAAAGGTTAATAAATATTCCTTTAGCACCACATATCAAAGATAGTTTCACAACTAAATCAGAAAGCTTTCAGTCAATTATAAAGAAAGCACAGTTAGAACTTGGAAATGAAGGTCGTATTTTTATTAGAAAAAGTGGGACCGAATCATTACTTAGGGTAATGATAGAATCACAAGATTCTCAATTAGTAGAAGAATGGGCTCATAAAATATCAAAGACAGCTTCTGAAGAAATCTCAAAAATGTAATAATCTTTTATTTGACAAAAAGATATTTATTCAAAATCCATTAGAATTCCTACGATAAGATTTACGATAAATTACCAAGCCTTTTTTAATAGCATAACTTTCTCTTTCAGTAGAAAACTTAAAAGGGTTTTTGATCATATCTAATTGATCATCATTGTGTTTGCTATCAAAATTTTGACTAATATCTATAACCTGAACCATTTCTTGCATAATACTTAAGACATCACTTTGAATAAAAAGTTCAGACCCAGCTACCAAATGTCTTGACAGCAAAGAAAGGAAAGAAGGCTGTAAAAGCCTACGTTTTTTGTGCCGTGTTTTATACCAAGGATCTGGAAATTGTATAGAGACTCTCTTCAATTGACCAACATTTAACTTTGCAAGCCATTTCTCAAGGCTTACATTTGCATTGCAAAATAAAAACTTTAAATTTCTTAATTGTAACTCCAGACGTTCTTTTTCTGCAGCCACAACAAGAGGCCTTCGAATCTCAAGACCTACATAATTCCATCCTCTGTAAAAAGAGGCCATGTCAAAAAGGAACCTACCTCTGGCACAACCAATATCTAAATGTATTGGCAAATCTCCATTCTCAAATAATTCAACTGGCCCAGGTAACTCATTTTCTAGCTGAAAGAAACGGCTCAATGGATTGACATGTTGACGCACTATGTAGAAGCTTTTTGAGAATTTATTTTTTTCATCCTAAACAAGGCCGATGAGGGTTGATAATAATTAAATGAGAAGCTTTCAAAATTGACAGAAATTTCATACCAAATTCTTGTTTGGTTGACCTATAGGCTAGGAGCAACTTTTGCATTCGGCCTACCATTAGTCCTTTTTATATGGTCTTCGATCAAAAAAGAAGTATCTATTCTCAGACTTTTATCAATTTATTGGAAAGTATCCAGTTTGATGGTGATCAGCATGCTTCTTTTAACTGGGAATAGATCTATTGGTTATTGGACTTCTTTTTTATCACCATTACTAATGATAATATCTATTTGGTTTTGGATAGATCTTAACGAGGAGCTAAACGAATTACCTCCTTGGAAACCACTACCTTTTGTTGTAAGAGTTTGGAGGTGGTCATTAAGTATATTTTGCTGTTTATATGCTTCATTAACATTTCAAAGTTTAACTTGTATGAATGGAAACATAAGTAAGATCTGTAGTTATTGGAAAGAAGCACCAGCAAATTTAAATGTGATGTTAAAAAATATCTTCAGTTTTCTTTTTGGAGCAAACTGGACAGAAGGAATGGCTGCATTTATTGGTTACTTAGCTTTAATTATATATTGTGTAGGGATAATTCAATGGGTCTTTATACGTTTACCTAAACAAGGAAGAATTTCTGGAGGATTTTAAACATAAGGCTTGCAGTATTTATATTTAAGTAATTTGGACCTGGTCTTACAAGCTTAAAAAAGAAAACTTCAACTTAATCGCTCAAAAATATCTACACATCGATTACATAGCCTTGGGTGATCTTTATGCTCACCAATATCAATTTTATAATGCCAACACCTTTCACATTTGATCCCTCTGGATTTTGCTATCTCAATAATAGCCATATCATTATCTTCGTTAAATAATACTTCAGCCCATGGTTCACCCCCAATTTGTACATTAGAAACAATTAACCAATTCGACAAATTATCAATTTCAAAATTCCCTTTATGTTGTAAATAATCCAAAGCTTCTTGAAGTAAAGGATTATTGGGATGAATTCGAACTGATGCTTCAAGAGATGACCCTAACTTTTGTCTTGTGCGACAATCTTCTAGACCACGATTAACTGAACTTCTTAATTCTCTAATTAAATTTACTGATTTATTATATGAATCATCTTTCCAGGATTCTGGGGCATTAGGCCAACCACGCTGAAAAACAGATTCTTCTTTTAATTCATAAGGAATGTTCTGCCATATATCTTCTGCCATATGACATAATACTGGTGCAATTAATCCAGATAAGCTTTCTACTATTTGAGACAATACATATTGGCAAGATCTTCTATTGAAATCAGATGGAGCACTAACATATAGACGGTCCTTAGCTATATCCAAATAAAAATTAGATAAATCAACAACACAAAAACTTTGTAAAATTTGAAAAAATTTTGAAAACTCATATTTTTCAAATGCTATTGAGACTTGATCAATAACATCAGCTGTTCTATTTAACATCCAGCGATCTAAAATTGGTAATTCTTCAATATTCACTTCATATTTTAATGGATTAAAATCATGTAAGTTACCTAAAAGGTAACGAGAAGTATTTCTGACCTTTCTATAAACATCTGATAATTGTTTTAAAATATTTCCACCTATTGGAACATCAACTGAATAATCAACAGAACTAACCCATAACCTTAGAACATCTGCGCCAAAAGCAGGCTCTATTTTCTGATTTTTTCCGCCATTAATAATCACTAAAGGATCCACAATGTTACCCAATGACTTACTCATCTTTCGACCATTTTCATCTAAAGCAAAGCCATGGGTTAAAACTTTTAAATAGGGTGCGTTTTGATTAACTGCTACTGATGTAAGCAAAGAAGATTGAAACCAACCACGATGTTGATCTGATCCTTCCAAATACAAATCTGCAGGAAAATTTAAATTGTCAGTTTGCTTGGTTACTGCAGCCCAACTAGATCCTGAGTCAAACCAAACATCCATAGTATCTGTTCCTTTTATCCATTTATCAGCTTGATCTTTATAAGATTCAGGCAATAGTTCCGATACTTCTAATTGCCACCAAATATCAGAACCATTAATTCGAATTAAATTATAAATATGTTTCAAAGTATCTTTATTCAAAAGCACTTCATCGCCTGTTTTAGAATAAAAAACTGGAATAGGTACTCCCCAAGTTCTTTGTCTAGAAATACACCAGTCGCCTCTATCAGAGACCATTGACTTGATTCTCTTTTTACCAGTTGAAGGTAGCCATTCAACTTTATTAATGGCATTTAAAGCATCAGTTCGGAATCCTTTAACCGAAGCGAACCATTGTTGAGTTGCACGAAAAATTGTTGGTTTTTTTGTTCGCCAATCATAAGGATACTTATGTTGATATGACTTTTCCTTTAATAAGTTGCCTGATTTAGTTAAAGCATTGATAATAGATTGGTTAGCATCTTTTAGAACATTTAAGCCCTCAAACTGACCTGCCTCAGAAGTAAAGAACCCCCTATGATCTACAGGACAAATTATAGGTAAATTATACTTTATTCCTGTTTTAAAATCATCAATACCATGACCAGGCGCTGTATGAACTATGCCAGTACCAGATTGGGTCGTAATATAATTATCTCCTAAAACAAAAGGGTTATTTATATTAAATAATGGATGTTGATAAATAGCTCCCTCAAGACTTAAACCTTTGACTACTGCTAAAACTTCTAACTCTCGATCAATATCCTTGCTTACTAAATCTATAAGGTCAGCAGCCAAAATTAAAATGTGTCCTGAAGATATATCTCGAGCAAAAACATATTCAATATCTTTATTTAAAGCCACTGCTGTATTAGCAGGTAAAGTCCATGGCGTAGTTGTCCATATGGCAACTTTTAAGATCGCACATAATTCTTTTTCATCAATAGGTAATTGCAATCCTTCTTCTGCAAGATTCAGGCGCAAAGAATCGGGAAGTTTTATTACATTAAAAGCAACATATATACTTGGACTTGTATGGCCTTCTGGATACTCTAACTCTGCTTCAGCAAGAGCAGTCCTGGAACTTGGACTCCAATGTACAGGTTTAAGCCCCCTATATATATGACCTTTAAGGACCATTTCCCCAAATAATTTAATTTGTGCTGATTCATATTCTTTTTCAAGAGTTAAATAAGGGTTATTCCAATCGCCCCAAATTCCCCATCTACGAAAGCCCTCTTTTTGGTTAGAAATTTGTTTGCGCGCATAGGCAGCAGCCTTTTTTCTTAATTTAAATGGGGTCAAGACATCGCGATCTTTTTTTTCAAGTGTTTGAAGGACTTTTAATTCAATAGGCAATCCATGACAGTCCCAACCAGGTATAAATCGCACTTTATACCCCCTCATAATCTTAAATTTATTGATTATGTCCTTTAAAACCTTATTAAGTGCATGTCCCATATGAAGAGGACCATTTGCATAAGGAGGGCCATCATGCAATGTAAAAATTGGGCCATCATTATTAATTCCAAGTTCAAAATCAATGCCTTTCTCTTCCCAAAACTTTTGAAGTTCTGGCTCACGAACAGTGGCGTTAGCACGCATACCAAAATTGGTTTGTAAGAGGTTTAACGTCTCTTTATAAGAAGGAGAATTATCTGCATCCATTTTTTTATCTTGATTCACGGTGAAATTTGATTAAATAAAGATTATGAAGCGTCAGAAGTAGTATTTCCTGAAGTTGGCTTTGAGAGCTGATCTGATAATAATTTTTCTTTTTCAATCTTACCCTCAATAGATCCCACCTGCTTTAGCTGAGAAAAATCATTTCCTGATTTATTCTCTGGACGAACCCACTTTTTTTGGATTGGACTTGGCTTCTTTTTAAATTTCAACAGTTCAACAAAAATAGAAGCCATTTTTCCTACAGCAGAAAAATTCTCTTGAAAACTATTTTTCCATTTATTAAAAGACTTAAAATTTCCCTTTTCTTGAGAACTAAGCTGCTCCCATCTTTGGACCGAGACTTCATAAGAAAGCCTAGAAATTATCAATGATGTAAAAAGAACTACAAGCATTGGAGATCCAACAAATCTTTCGTGATTTGTAATCAAGGTCAATCCAAAAAGCATTATTAAAGCGCCTAACACAGTATCTTTCGGTCGACTAAGTTCCTTAATCAAAATCGGTAGTAAAAGAACAACAAAACCAAAAGCAATTGAAAGATCTCCAATCAGAACTGCCAACATAATTTTCTTAGCCCCATAGATGTCTCTATTTTGTCTAAAATCAGAGAATAAGCCCATCTCAGGGGATTATAGACGCAATGGCTTTAGGTTCGGACGCAAAATAAAAACTTACATGCAATTAAAACCTTTAAAATAAAAGTGTCTCATTGCTTTAGAAGACGTTGGTTTTATCTAAAAGGTAGATCCAACGTATCTAACAAGCTTAAAAATTGCCTTGTCAACCGCTATAGTAATAGAAGATCAGGGAGCAGAATTTCCGAGATCCATTGGCCCATCTGGCGGAATTGGTAGACGCGCTGGTTTTAGGTACCAGTGACTTATGTCGTGGGAGTTCAAGTCTCCCGGTGGGCATTGTTTATTAAGATAGAAAGTATGAATATGAGTTCGTTTAGAGTTTGCACTTGAAAAGAACAATGAACAAAAGGTTAAATGTCACTAAAGAAGAAGAAGTATCTAACAAATTTCAATCAACAGCTTTTTGGCAAAAGCAAATTCAAGAATATTTAGATCCCCCTGGTAAATTCAACCCTACATTAGGTTTATTTTTAGGTGGCTATGCAATAGCTTATTTGGCAATTTGGCAATGGTACAGAGGGGTCTGGCCTTTACCTTTATTAGTTGGTCTTGCCTTTCTTGCTTTGCATATGGAAGGAACTGTTATTCACGATGCATGTCATAAAGCAGCTCATCCCAATAAGTGGATCAATCAAATAATGGGGCATGGTGCTGCAATTTTATTAGGCTTTAGCTTCCCAGTGTTTACAAGAGTTCATCTCCAACATCACTCACATGTAAATGATCCAAAAAATGACCCAGATCACATAGTGAGTACTTTTGGCCCAGTATGGTTAATTGCTCCAAGATTTTTTTACCATGAGTATTTCTTTTTTCAAAGAAAACTTTGGCGAAAATATGAACTCATGCAATGGGGAATTGAGCGGGCTATTTTTATCACAATTGTACTGGCTGGTATAAAGTTTAATTTCATGAATGTTGTCTATAACTTATGGTTTGGACCCGCTCTTATGGTTGGTGTAACACTAGGAATATTTTTTGATTATCTTCCTCATCGCCCATTCCTAGCGCGCAACAAATGGAAGAATGCAAGGGTTTATCCTAGTCGCTTAATGAATATACTAATAATGGGTCAAAATTATCACCTTGTTCATCATTTATGGCCTTCTATTCCTTGGTTTGAATATAAATCAGCTTATGAAGTAACTAAACCACTCTTAGACCTCAAAGGCTCACCTCAAAGAATGGGAATTTTTGAATCTAAAAAAGATGGATTTAATTTCTTATACGATATTCTTTTAGGAATAAGAAGTCACAAAAAAAGTAGAAGTAGAATGAGGCCATTAGCCAAAATTCTACCAGGTATAAAATGGAAAAAAAGATGGATTTACCTCTTACATAAAACTGCAGTGATACCAGAAAAAATTAATTAAATCAATCCGAAAGTATTTTCGGGACTTTATAAAACTCACCTTCCCTTTCAGGAGCTAAGTTAAGCAATTCTTCCCTATCAATTTCTTTAGTTACTGTATCTTCCCTCAATACATTTACTACCTCTACTGCCCTTGTTGTTGGTGGAATATTATCAGTATTAATATTATCTAATTGAGCAACATATTCCAATATCTTCTCAAGTTGGGATGTATAAATACTCACATCTTCTTCAGAAATTTCTAATCGAGCAAGTTTAGCAACCTTGCGAACATCTTCAGGAGTAATTTTACTCATAACTCTTTTAGGAAATTTACTAAATCCGTACTCAAAGCAATAGTTGCTTTGTCAAGGAACATTTTGCCATGCTCAGGCTTGGCTAGATAAGGGTCTGACCCCATTCTTCCATCAGGATATCTCCTCTTGAAGTCCTGACTATCATATATAGGTCCTGATTTGGCAGGCGGAGGAAGCTTACATTGCTTTTGTATTAAATCGGGATGCAAATAAAGAGTAATAGCTATTTCACTAGGAGTGGCATGTTGGCCTTCCTTATCTCCATATAACGATCTAGCTTCTCTTAATACTTCAGGCGTCATGAACCAACTAACAATTTTACATCTTAAAGAATTAGCCACTGGTAATTCTAATTTTGATGCAGTGCTATAGGCCTGGGCAAATGCAGATTTAATTGTAGAAATATTTCCTCCATGACCATTAATAATGAAAATCCTCTCAAACCCATTTTTAGCAAGAGATAAAACAAGGTCATGAATTAATTGCAGTAAAGTTGAAGGCTGCAAACTCATAGTCCCTGGGAATCCAAGATGATGCTCAGCCATCCCATATGCCTGAACAGGAGCAACATATACTCCTGTTCTTTTCCCCACCGCAAGTGCTATAGATTTCGCAGTTAAAGCATCCGTTCCTATTGCGCCAGTTGGTCCATGTTGTTCAGTAGATCCAATAGGCAAAATAATCCCTTTGCAATTTTTTAAATATTCTTCAACTTCTTGCCAAGTAGAAAGATCTAAGCGCATAAAATTAGTAATTAAGAAGAGGTTTTCAACATGAATCCTTTACTATTAAAAGTTTTTCAATTAAAATGAAACTTAATCCATTTTAATTTATGACTTTATAAAATTGAAATATATTCTAAATAAAAATAATTTACTTAGTCCATTTATCTTTAATAGCAAATAACTATTTCTCCTCTCCCAAACTGCTTCTATTCTAGGCCAGCAAAAGTTGTTGCAAGAGATTTAATTGGTTGTTTACTCATTAAAAGACAATCGAATCAAAGACTTCTTTGGGGAGTAATTGTAGAAACAGAAGCTTATTCCCAAGAAGAAGAAGCATGTCATGGTTACAAAAGTAGAAACTCAAAAAATGAAACTCTTTTTGGAGAGCCTGGACGTTTATATGTTTATTTAACTTATGGCATTTATCACTGTGTCAACATAGTTACAGATAAAGATGATTGGGCTAGTGGAGTTCTCCTTAGAGCAATAGCAATTCCTAATGAAAATGAACGTATTGCTTCAGGGCCAGGATTATTAGCAAATAGATTTGGATTAAATAGAAGCAATGACAATTGTCCTATCTCAATAGAGAATGGTATATGGCTAAGTCAAAACCCATCAGCTACCAATATGCATGAAATTATTCAAACAACAAGAATAGGAATTTCAAAGGGCAAAGATTTACCTTGGAGATGGTATTTAAAAACTAGTCGAAGTGTAAGCAAAAGATCTAAAGGAGACAGGACTCCTCCTAGGCATTTAGCTTGGACACCAACCCCTCACAAAGCTCCATGAGTAACTGGAAGCACAAACATATTTTAGATTTATCGTCCTTCTCTCTTGAAGACTATAAAACTGTTCTAGAACTTACCAATAGATTTAAATTACTTCCAAAATCTGGTTCTAGAAAATTGCCAGCATTGCAAGGACGCTTAATAACAACTTTATTTTTCGAACCAAGTACAAGAACCAGAAGTAGTTTTGAACTTGCCGCAAAACGTCTATCAGCAGATATTCAATCATTTTCTCCATCTACTAGCGCTTTAAGTAAAGGAGAAACACCTCTAGACACTGCTCTAACTTATGTAGCAATGGGAGCTGATATTCTCATTGTTCGTCATGCGAGCGCTGGTGTACCTGAGCAAATTGCGAATTTTTTCGATAAAACCCAAAAACAGGTCTCCATACTGAATGGTGGAGATGGGCTCCATAGTCACCCAAGCCAAGCACTTCTTGATTTGTATACATTGACTCATTTCTTTAATTCTAAAAAGCCTTCTCCCGAAAATCTTGCAGGTAAACGCATAGCTATTGTCGGAGATATTCTTCATTCAAGAGTTACTCGTTCAAATTTATGGGCCCTTACAGCATGTGGAGCCAATGTTGTACTCTGTGGACCAAATACTCTGCTACCTGAAGATTTTATCAATTTTTCACGAAAGCCCCCTTCTGGACAAACAAAAGATCCAATCAAACATCGTGGGGAAATCACAATATCGAGATCACTAAAAGAAGCATTGATAGACGTAGATGCAGTTTTTACACTCCGACTTCAAAAAGAAAGAATGAGTGAAAATCTTTTAACAAACCTTGAAAGGTATCACAGGGAATTTGGAATAAATCATGAGAATCTCAAATATTGCCCACGAAAAGTCCCTGTTTTACATCCAGGACCAGTAAATAGAGGGATTGAAATTAGCAGTGAAGTGTTAGACGATCCGTCTATTTGCTTAGTGGAAGATCAAGTCTCTAATAGCATCCCTGTTCGAATGGCACTTTTATATCTTCTTGCTGCCTCAAAAAATAATTAAACTCAATTTTCAAAGTAATTTAAATCCTTCCATAAAAAGTCCATACACAAATCCCATTCTAAAAATATCAATTATTTTAAATGAAAGAGAAAATTCTTTTTTACGAACAGCCACTCTTCTAATTCTAATAAGGAATTCAATAAATAAAACTGTAAAGAATGCACCTATAGGGTCCATTAAAGCGAGAACACCATTAATCATTCCAATTGAGCTTCCTAATAAAAAAGCAGAAAAGAAAATAATTAAAAATAAAGAATATCTACGCCATGGATTATACGCCCATACTTCTAAGACTCTAATCAAATTCTCAATATTTAGATTTAAACTTGTGGGTTGGTATTTCATCTTTTATGTCAATAATTCCCTAAGAAAAGTATAGTTGATTATAATTTGTGTAGAACATAAACAGAAAAAATTCAATATGCATTTGTTCTTCTTAGAGACAGCTTTAAAGCTATTAATCTTCTAAAGGTTTTGCTTTAGGCTTAGCCTTCCCTTCAAGCAATTCATGTAATGCCTCCATTTGAGCCATAACACCTCGAATCTCTCCTGGCTCTGGAAGCAAGCCATCATCAAGTACTCCTTGATGCATTTCTCGAAGTTCCTGCCTCACATATCTAAGATGGCTAACAACTTGTTCTCTTTTTGATTGAGACATAAATCAAATTCCTTTTAACATTAACTTAATAGGTTTTTTAACTCCTTATATGAATTCTGGCAAAAGCAACCAAGGAATTGCACATAAAATATAAACTCTATATCAAATTATTTTTTTACATTTAGAACTTTCTTTCAATTAGAAAGGCTCAATCTTTTATGATATTTAAGAAAAGTTTCATACGTAGAGTAATTATTCCTTTCAACCAAAGGATTGCTCCGCAATTATTGCTTAAAGACAAGAAATAAAAACTATGGAAGACACCCATACTATTTCAAACGCAAAAAACCAAAGAATAACCACAGAAATCCTGCTGGATTTTGATGAAGAATCGACGGCAGTTCTAGCCGAAAGGCTTGAACAAGACGATTATATAAATCCTTTTGCAGGTTTAAATGACTGGCATCTTTTAAGAGCACTGGCCATCCATAGACCAGAGTTAACTCTTGACTATTTACATTTAATAGACCAGGAACAATTTGATGAAGATTAAATGAAGCAATTATTAAAAGGGAAAAAGCTCTTAATCATAGCTACAGGGAGCATTGCTGCCATTAAAACCCCCTTACTCATTAGTAATTTAATTAAGCAAGGTGCAGAAGTTCGTTGCGTAGTAACAGAAAGTGCAGCAAAGCTAGTTAGCCCACTATCTTTATCAATTATCAGCAGAAATCGATGCTATCAAGATGAACACCAATGGGACCATGCTGAATCAAGACCATTACATATCGCTCTTGCAGAATGGGCAGATATTGTTGTTGTTGCTCCTTTAAGCGCTTCTTCTCTTGCTAAATGGGTTCATGGACTAGCAGAAAATTTAAGCACAAGTATTCTCTTGGCTTCAGAAAAACCAATAATAATAGCGCCTGCAATGAATACAGGTATGTGGAATAACCCTTTGATAAAAGCAAATTGGAACAAAGTAAAAGATTTTCCGAATCTGATCCCATTACCTCCATCAGAAGGATTACTAGCTTGTGATCGAATAGGAAATGGTCGAATGGTAAGCGTTGAACTTATTCAATTAGCAATAGAAAGTGCAACCATTCAAATCAAAGAAGCCGGTTATCTAAAAAAAGATTTGAAAGATATAACACTTTTAATCAGTGCAGGAGCAACAATTGAAGATATTGATTCAGCAAGGTTCTTCACTAATCGAAGTAGCGGTAAAATGGGCGTATTTCTTAGTCAAGCCGCGAGATTTAGAGGGGCAAAAGTTGATTTAATACATGGACCACTACAAATGAGCTCAACATTTTTAGAAGGTTTAAATTGCATTGAGGTAAGAAGTGCTAAGGATATGCTTAAGTCGCTCGAATCTTTGCAACCATCTGCTGAGGTTATAGCCATGTCAGCAGCAGTAGCTGACATAAAGAGCACAAACATCAGCAAAGATAAAATTGAAAAAAAAGAACTTTTACAATCACTTGCAAATCGATTTGAAATAGTTCCTGATTTATTGCATACCCTCATTAAGAACAAAAAGAAAAACCAAATTTTCCTTGGCTTTGCTGCTTTAGCAGGAAGTGATAATGAAATTAAAAGACTTGCAATCTCAAAGAAAAATCAAAAGTGTTGTGATCTTTTAATGGCAAACCCAATTGACAGGGAAAACCAAGGATTCGAATCCGATTCAAATGGAGGCTGGTTACTTGACAGCAAAGGAGGTGTTAAAGCAATGCCCGTAAATTGCAAATTATCTATCGCTCACCAATTATTAGATTCAATAAAAGGTCTTTTAATGAGCAAATCAATCAACAATTAACAACATCATCAAAAAAACTATTTAAAGCCTTAAAAAGGAAGAAGTCTTGTGCCGCAATGATTTACGGGAGAATGTGCCATTTTTTTGATGCATAATTAAGCTACGAGTTGTTTAGAGCTGCAAAAGGCTCTACATAACGAGCATTTCCCCCTGTAAGCTCCCAACTGAGTAATAGGGCGGTTTTTACACCGCATTCATTTAGCCTTTGGCTTCCAATCCATGAGATTTCGTCCTCTGCTAGCCCTGGTGCTTGCTTTCTGTCTCACCTTCATAGCTGCCCCAAGTAGTGTATCTGCCTCCGGAGAAAGAGGTAATGCAAGATTTGCCGATGTTGTTAATACCGGCAAAGCAAATGATTGCCCAACAATATCTGCTGGATCTCAAGGATCACTCAGCATTGATGGAGCTCTTACAGACATCTGCATGCACCCAACAGAAGTGTATGTAAAGATTGCTAAATCAAAAAGAGCTAAGGCTGATTTCGTACCAGCAAAAATTATTAGCCCAAGAAACAACACCACAGTTGAACAAGTCTATGGTGATGTTTCTGGAAGCACCTTCAAAGAGCAAGGTGGTATCGATTTTCAATTAATTACAGTTCTTTCTCCCAATGGAGAAGAATTTCCTTTTGTTTTCTCTGCTAAGCAAATGGCAGTAGATTTCAAAGGTAAATCGATAGCCCCAGGCACTCAAGCCTCAGGCACTACCTACACACCTAGCTACCGCACAGGTGATTTCTTAGACCCTAAGAGTCGTGCTAAAGACACTGGTGTTGAATATGCACAAGGTCTTGTTGCCCTAGGTGGTGATGATGAAGAGCTTGCAAAAGAAAACATCAAAAGAGATCTTGACGGTTCTGGTGTGATTACACTTTCTATAGATAATGTTGACTCTGATACTCAAGAGTTTGCAGGATCTTTTGAAGCAATCCAACCATCAGACAATGATCTTGGTTCTAAGGATCCCGTTGATGTAAAAATCATCGGCGAGCTTTATGGACGCAAAGCTTAAGCAAATCTTATTTGCTCAAGCTTAATCAAAATAAAAAAGGAGGCTGCCATTTGCAGCCTCCTTTTTTTTTATACCTGCTCTAGTTTTTTAGACGCTTATCTGGGAGAATCTCCGGGCAGACAAATTTTCGTAATGCCCTCTAATCAATCCCTCAGCAATCAACGATCTGAAGTAATAAAACCATATGGTGGGGAGCTAGTAAATCTTATGGTTCCAATAGAATGTCAAGAAGGAATTAAGACACCCGAAATTAAATCTTTAAATTGTTCAGAAAGAAATGCCTGTGATATTGAACTTCTTTTAATTGGAGGATTTTCTCCTCTTCAAGGATTCATGAATCAAGAAAATTATGATTCAGTAGTTGATAAGAATAGAACAGTTTCAGGCATATTATTTGGTCTGCCTATAGTTATGGATACTGATCGTGAAGATATCTCTATAGGAGATACAATCCTTCTCAAATATAAAAAACAAGATCTTGCAATACTTACCATTGAAGATAAGTGGGAACCAGACAAAGTCCTAGAAGCAAAAAAATGTTATGGGACAACATCATTAGAGCATCCTGCTGTAAAAATGATAGCTACTGAAAGAAAACGATTTTATCTAGGTGGCAAATTACAGGGACTAGAACTCCCAACAAGAATCTTTCCTTGTAAAACACCTGCTGAAGTAAGAAAAGAACTTCCTATAGATCAAGATGTAGTAGCTTTTCAATGCAGAAATCCTATTCATAGAGCTCATTATGAACTTTTCACACAAGCACTTTTTGCAGAAAATGTCAGCAAAAAAGCCGTAGTCCTTGTTCATCCAACATGCGGACCAACACAACAAGACGATATCCCTGGAGAAATTAGGTTTCAGACATATGAAAAGCTTGCTGAAGAAGTAGAAAACCCAAATATCAAATGGGCTTATCTTCCTTATTCAATGCATATGGCTGGGCCCAGAGAAGCTCTACAGCATATGATAATTAGAAGAAATTATGGTTGTTCTCATTTCATAATTGGTCGTGATATGGCTGGCTGTAAATCCCAATTAACAGGAGAAGATTTTTATGGCCCTTACGACGCTCAAAATTTTGCAAAAGAATGTGCACCAGAGTTAGAAATGGATACCGTTCCATCCCTTAATCTTGTATTTACAGAAGAAGAAGGATATGTAACTGCAGATCATGCAGAAAAACAAGAATTACACATTAAAAAGCTTAGTGGAACTCAATTCAGGAAAATGCTCAGAGCAGGAGAAGACATTCCAGAATGGTTTGCTTTTAAAAGTGTGGTAGAAGTACTACGGAATGCCTAACAGATAGATCAAAATACTATTAACATTGCTTCTATACGAGAAAACGAACCTTGAACAAACGCTGGCGCAACATAGCCCTCTACGCCTTGATGGTTGTAGTCCTAATTTTTGTTGGTACTGCTTTCCTTGACAGACCCAATACATCTCAACGTATAGAGACTCTGAGATATAGCGATTTCATTGAAGCTGTTCAAGAAAATCAAGTTAGCAGGGTATTAATTTCTCCTGATAATTCAACTGCTCAAATTATTGAAACTGATGGCACTCGAGCAGAAGTAAATCTTGCTCCAGACAAAGATCTTCTTCAACTGCTTACTGAACATGATGTTGACATTGCCGTTCAACCTACTCAACAAGCAAATCCATGGCAACAAGCTGCTGGAAGTCTAATTTTCCCAATTCTTCTTTTAGGTGGTTTGTTCTTTCTATTTAGACGAGCTCAAGGAGGATCTGGTGGAGGCGGAAACCCTGCGATGAGCTTTGGCAAGAGTAAAGCTCGCTTACAGATGGAACCTTCTACACAGGTTACATTTGGAGATGTAGCTGGAATAGAGGGGGCAAAATTAGAACTTGCGGAGGTTGTTGATTTTTTAAAAAATCCTGATCGTTTTACAGCTGTTGGGGCAAAGATTCCAAAAGGTGTCCTCCTTGTTGGTCCTCCAGGAACAGGTAAAACTCTCTTAGCAAAAGCAGTGGCTGGTGAAGCAGCCGTACCATTTTTCTCAATCTCAGGTTCTGAATTTGTAGAAATGTTCGTTGGTGTAGGAGCAAGCAGAGTTAGAGATCTTTTTGAACAAGCTAAAAAGAATGCTCCATGTATTGTATTTATTGATGAGATTGACGCAGTTGGGCGACAACGTGGGGCAGGGCTTGGTGGAGGAAATGATGAAAGAGAGCAAACCCTTAATCAATTACTAACAGAAATGGATGGTTTTGAAGGTAATACTGGGATAATCATAGTTGCTGCAACGAACAGACCAGATGTTCTTGATTCGGCACTCCTAAGGCCAGGACGATTTGACAGACAAGTTGTAGTTGACAGACCAGATTATTCAGGTCGGTTGCAAATTCTAAAAGTACATGCACGAGAAAAAACCTTATCTCAAGACGTAGATTTGGACCAAGTAGCTAGACGAACACCAGGCTTTACAGGTGCTGATTTGGCTAATTTATTGAATGAAGCAGCTATTCTAGCAGCAAGGAGAGAAGGTACAGAAGTAAGCAATTTAGAAATTAGTGATGCTATTGAGCGAGTAATGGCTGGGCCCGAGAAAAAAGATCGCGTAATGAGCAAGAAACGTAAGGAATTGGTGGCTTACCACGAAGCTGGTCATGCATTAGTTGGAGCAGTAATGCCTGACTATGATCCTGTACAAAAAATTTCCATTATTCCAAGAGGCCAAGCAGGTGGCCTAACTTTCTTTACTCCCAGTGAAGAAAGAATGGAATCAGGTCTTTACTCAAGATCTTATTTACAGAACCAAATGGCTGTTGCTCTTGGTGGCAGAGTTGCTGAAGAAATAGTTTATGGAGAAAATGAGGTTACAACTGGTGCTTCAAATGATCTCAAGCAAGTTGCCCAAGTAGCACGGCAAATGGTTACTCGTTTTGGAATGAGTGAAAAGCTTGGTCCTGTTGCATTAGGAAGATCACAAGGAGGAATGTTTCTTGGTCGTGATATTGCTGCTGAAAGAGACTTCTCAGAAGATACTGCTGCAACTATAGATGACGAAGTTTCTTGTTTGGTAGAGATAGCCTACAAAAGAGCAACTAAAGCACTCGTAGATAATCGATCAGTTCTTGATGAACTTGCTACAATGCTTATACAAAAAGAGACTGTAGATGCAGAAGATTTGCAAGAATTACTGATAAAGCGCGAAGTAAAAGTTGCTGATTATCTTTAAATAAATTAAGTGAACATATGGCTTAAAAAACAAGCTGACTTAGTTTCTTCTTTATCAACTCAACCATTAATAATCGTTGTTAGAATTCCTATAAATGAACTAGATAATTGTGACCTTAAGCCAGTGATTAAATTAATTACTGGCTTAAGAGATGCAAATATCAAACATATAGAAATTGCTTGGTCTCATCATAAAAACTGGAGCTTTTTCATAGAAGAACTTAACAAAGCATTTCAAGGATTTTCATTTGGAGCAGCCTCTGTATCACATATCAATGCTTTAGATGAAATAAAACAACTTGGATTTTCTTACGCAATGAGTCCATGTTGGAATCTAGAGTTACAAGAAAAAGCAAAAGTATTAGATCAGATATTAATCCCTGGTGTCTTAACCCCTTCGGAGATTTATCAAGCAATTAACTTTGGGCATAAGATTATTAAACTCTTTCCAGCGACATTAGTAGGCTCATCATATTTAAATCAAATAAAAGCTTCTTTCTCTACATTTCCATTTGTAATAGCAGCAGGAGGTTTAAGACTTAATGATCTAAATGCATGGTTAAAAAATGGGTGTAACGCTATTGCATTAGGCAGAAGTTTCTCTCAAAAAGAAAACAGTTTACTTCTTCTAAAAAAATGGATTATAGAAAATAATCTTTAAATTATAACTACTTATATGCAATATTTTTCCAGCAAGTTTTTAATTCATTACCACAAAGTGCACTGGCCTTGTTGCCTTAAAAGGTGATCTGCCAAAACAATTGCGACCATTGCCTCTACCATAGGAACAGCTCTTGGCAAAACACAAGGGTCATGACGACCTTTTGCTTCAAGCTGTCTTGGATTCCCATCTGAATCAATTGTTTGTTGACTCTTCCGAATAGTTGCTGTTGGCTTGAACCCAACTCTTAAGACTATTGGTTCGCCATTACTAATACCTCCCTGAATTCCTCCAGAATTATTAGTAACTGTTTTTAAGCGATTTCCTTGAGAAGGCAAGAAAGGATCATTATGTTCACTCCCTTTAAGGAATGTTCCACTAAATCCAGAGCCAACTTCAAAGCCTTTAGTTGCTGGAAGAGACATTAAAGCCTTTGCTAGATCAGCCTCTAATTTGTCAAAAACTGGCATTCCCAATCCTCCAGGAATATTCCGAACAACACATTCAATAACACCTCCACAAGAATCTCCTTCTCGACTAATTTCTTCAATTCTATCTATCATTAATTGAGCGGTACTTTGATTTGGACAACGTACGAGGTTGGATTCAATATCTTTCATCGTCACTCTCTCATGATTTATATCAGCTTCAATATTGTGAATACGCTTTACCCAAGCAAGTATTTCAACATTACTAACTTTATAGAGCACTTGCTTAGCTATTGCTCCAGCCGCAACTCGTCCAATAGTTTCTCTTGCAGAAGCTCTTCCTCCCCCACTATCTGTATTGATTCCATATTTCAATTGATAAGTTCCATCTGCATGAGAAGGTCGAAAAATCTCTTTCATTTCTCCATAATCCTTTGGCCGCTGATCCTTATTCCTTACAAGCATTGCTATAGGGCTTCCTAGTGTTTTGTTATTAACTACTCCACTTAAAATTTCTACTTTATCTAATTCATTTCTAGGAGTAGTTATTTTACTTTGGCCAGGTCTTCTTCTATCGAGCTCTTCTTGTATTTTCTGAAGATCTAATTCCATTCTTGGAGGGCAACCTTCCAGAATTACTCCAACTCCACCACCATGAGACTCACCAAATGTGGTGACTTTAAATAACTTTCCAAAACTACTTCCCATGAATTCCTTAATCCTCAAAAACAAAAAGGACTTAATCTAAAAAAAGCCTAATCAATGATTAGGCTTTTAACAGCAATTCAATTATAAAAAAACCCCCTTTCAAAGAAAGGGGGTTTAAAAACTCTTAAAATGAGTTTTTCCTATTAGAAATATCTATTAACCAATAGCAGGAGCAACTAAAGCCACAGAAGTGGTTTCAGCAGCAGCTAGGTCAAGTGGGAAGTTGTGAGCATTGCGCTCATGCATAACTTCCATACCTAAGTTTGCACGGTTAAGAACATCTCCCCAAGTAGGAACAACCTTTCCATTTGCATCAACAACAGATTGGTTAAAGTTAAATCCATTGAGGTTGAAAGCCATGGTGCATATGCCCATAGAAGTCAACCAAACACAAACAACAGGGAAGATAGCCAAGAAGAAGTGAAGACTGCGGCTATTGTTGAAACTTGCATATTGGAAGATTAAACGACCGAAGTAGCCATGAGCTGCAACGATGTTATAAGTCTCTTCCTCTTGGCCAAACTTATAACCATAGTTCTGAGACTCAGTCTCGGTGGTTTCACGAATTAGTGAAGAAGTCACCAAAGAACCATGCATAGCTGAGAACAAGCTGCCGCCAAACATACCTGCAACACCTGCCATATGGAAGGGGTGCATAAGTATGTTGTGCTCTGCCTGGAACACAAACATAAAGTTAAATGTTCCTGATATACCTAAAGGCATTCCATCAGAGAAAGAACCCTGACCAAATGGATAAACAAGGAATACTGCAAAAGCTGCAGATACAGGAGCTGAATAAGCAACACAAATCCATGGGCGCATACCTAGGCGGTATGAAAGTTCCCATTGACGGCCCATCCAACCGCAAATACCAATAAGGAAGTGAAAAACAACGAGCTGATAAGGACCGCCGTTATAAAGCCACTCATCAAGAGTCGCAGCTTCCCAAATAGGGTAAAAATGAAGACCTATAGCATTACTAGAAGGAACTACAGCACCAGAAATGATGTTGTTTCCATAGATAAAAGATCCTGCTACAGGCTCGCGAATACCATCAATATCAACTGGAGGAGCTGCTATAAAAGCAACTACAAAACATATGGCTGCAGCTAAAAGGCAAGGAATCATCAAAACACCGAACCAACCGACATAAATACGGTTGTCAGTGGATGTGACCCACTCACAGAACTGAGGCCATCCTTTGAGCAACGATGAACGTTGCTGCCTAATGGTGGTCATGAGGACGTGAAGAAAATCCCAAAAAGGGAAAATTATGTAAGAACGGATATGAACCCGCCGGGATGATCTTAATGGAAAATTTGCAATAGTGCGAGTGACGTAGGAAAGATTTTCATTAAGAAACTATTTGCAATGGGCTTTGTAATTTGAGCTGAAATAACAAAGCCATAGTCAATCCAATGAATTAAACGTAAAGGTATTCCTATAAAATATCTTTTTAAAAATTAATAATTAGAAGTTATTAATAATAATTAGTTTGAAAATTCAGTAGGTAGGGTATAAACTATAAGGAATGCATAGTATAAATATATAAGAAATTATATATTAAATAATTCAATAAGTTGCTTAAAGTCCTCTTTCCTAAGATCCAATACTTCCCTTTTTGTTAGGCTCATAGCGATGCCTTTCTCTGCATAGGCTGCTTCATTAATAAATAGTGGAATAACTTCTCCAGAAAAGGATTCAAGATCTAAATAAGTAATTTTTCCAAGCAAATCTACGAACAAAGGGTGTC